>CALFNC010000142.1 GCA_937902605.1 uncultured Acidobacteriota bacterium
CCTGGCAGCCGGGCTGGGCCGACGACGGGGGGGGCTCGTCCTCGTCCTAGACCGGGAGATGGTTCGGGGCCACCTGACCCTTCCCTACACAACCGTCGCGGAGGGCGACGAGCCGGACGCGGAGCTTCGCCGCCGGTGGCCGGGCCTGGTCGGCCGGGCCGCACGGCAGGTCCGGGCCGCCGGGCGAATGACTCATGCCGTCTTGGACCGGCGGTACTCGATTCACCTCTTCACGGTCGAAGAAGGGGACCGCTCCGCCGCCCCGTCGCCTGTGACGCTCGTCCGCGAAGAGCACATCCCTGCCCTCGCGCGGGGGAGTTTCCTCGACAAGGCGCTCGCTGTCGCGAGGGCCCAAGGACCGGCGGTTGATGGCCGGCCGCGAGGAGCTACCGGGCGGAGCTCGCGGCGGCCGTTCGGCGGGAGAGCCGCACCGGTTCCGGAATGACCGCCTCGCGGGGCAAGTCGACACAGACCGATCGGTGGATGAAGCGCACCGAGACGATCAGCCGGGTCTTCCCCTTCGCCTTCACGACGACCCCCGTGATCCCATTAAACGGGCCCTCGGTGATGCGGACAGGGTCGCCGGCCTTCACCTCCGGGACGGCGATCAACGGAAGGCCGGCGAGCTGGAGCTGGCGGACCTGGAGCAGGTCGGCGTTCAGGGAGGCCTGGTCGGTCACGTCGAGAATTCGAACGCAGAGGTGCGTCTTCAGTATTTCGAACCGGGCGTCGTGAAGCCCCCGGAAGAATAGGTAGCCGGGGAAGAGCGGGAGGAAGGATGTCCTCCTCCGCCCCTCCCGCCGCGTCACCTTCTCGTACTTCGGCAGGAAAAATGGGATCCCCCGGTGGAGGGCCTCGCGGGAGGCGAGCTTCTCCTGCCGGGAACGGAGGTGCGCGACCCACCAAGGGAACTCCTCGGTCGACAGGTCGAATAGCTCCCCAGGGAAGAGGTCGGCTTCTGGCTTCAGGATCGGCATCGACCGGAGGTTACACTGGCCCGGAGGTATCCTCGCTCGGTGACGGAGCTGCTCGCACCGGTCGGGGTGTACCTCGCGCTCTTCCTGCCCTATGTCGTCATCTCGCTGGTCTCCCCCGACGCGATCCGCGAGTCGAAGGTCCTCGTCCAGGGCCTGGCGTCTGCCCTCGTTCTCATAGGTCTCGCCTTCGATACGCTCCCCGACGGGCGCCGGCCGGAGAGGGTACGCCTCCCCCGTCTTCTCGCCGTCACCACCCTCGGCGCCGCTGCGTTCGTCGCCGCATCGGGAATCCAGGGCCTCCTCTCCTGGACGGATCCGCTCGTCCTCGTACCGGTCGGGACGGCCGCCGTGCTCTTCGCGGTCGGCGCCTCCCGCCGCGGTGCGGCAGTCGGCAGCCGGGCGTTCGTCGTCCTGGCCTTCGCCGGCGCCCTCAGCGGGCTCCTCGCGGCCCTCCAGCGGACAGCGGGCATCTTCCTTTTCCCGATCGAGGGGGCCGACGCGCGATATCGCGCCGCGGCCCTCCTCGGGAGCCCTGGCGACGTCGGCGCGGCCTTGGTCCTCCCCGCCGTCATCCTGGCGGTCGGCCTTATGGACGCCGCACGTTCCCGGGCGAGCCGCGCCCTCCACCTGGCCGGTCTCGGCCTCGTCCTCCTGGGCCTCGCCTCCGCCGAGGCCCTCACGCCGCTCGCCGCCGTCGTCGTCGGAATCGTCTCCTTCTCGGCATTCGACCTCCGGCGGAGGGGTCCCGTGCTCGCAGGTCTGGCGGTCGCGGGGCTTCTCGCTCTCCTCGCCGTCGGGGCGACGGCGCGCTTCGGCCGGATTGCCGGGCTCCTCCGCCAGAAGTCGATCTCCATGGCGGTGACGGAGCGCGACATAGGCGTCCGCGCCTCCGTGGAGATGCTCCGCGCCCGGCCGCTCCTCGGCGAGGGCCCGGGCAACTTCTCGAACGCCTTCATCCCCGCACGCCTCCGGGCTGAACAGCGCGTCGGGCGCCGCCTCGTTCACTCGAGCACCTCCGCCCACTTCGAGAACGCGCACAACGAGTGGCTGACCTTCGCCGCCGAGTGCGGGCTCCCGGCCGCCCTGCTGGCCACCGTCGCTGCCGGCTCGCTCCTCCTCCACCTCGCCCGGAGACGGTCCGACACGCTCTTCAGCCTCCTCGTGTCGCTCGCCGTCCTCGGTCTTGCGAGCTTCCCGTCCCGTCTCGCCGTCGTGGCCGGCCCGGGCGCGCTCGTCCTCGGCCTGGCCTTCCGCTCGGTCGCGACGGAGATCTCTCCGGCCCCTACGCCGAGAGTGACCCGGCGGTGGAAGGCGATCGGCCTCTCAGCGGCGACCCTCCTCCTCGCCGCCCTCGCCGCGGTGCGGGGGCTGGCCGTCCTCCGACAGGCCGAAGGAGAGGCCGCGCTCCAGGCGGCGGCGGTACCTTTCGCCGACCGCCCGTACCTCCTCGAGCTGGCCCGGACGGCGCTCCGGCAGTCCGTGTCCTTGCGGAGCCGGTTCGCCGCCGCGTGGCTCGCCCTAGGCTCCACCTACCGGCTGGACCGGAACCTCGAGGCGGCGCACTCAGCGCTTGAGACCTCCCTGGCGCTCGAGGAACGCGCGGAGACCGACCTGAACCTGGGGCGCGTGGAATACGAGGCAGGGAACCTCGAGGCGGCGATGGCCCTGTTCCGGCGGGCCGTTTGGATTCTCCCGAGGCTTCGCCTGTCGCTCCCACCGGAGGTGGACGGACACGCGCTGGAAGGCGACTTGAAGACTGTTGAGGCGGAGCTTCCTCGCGGGGGATCGCCCCCGCCGCTCAGACCCCTCCGCCCTTGAGGACGGTCGAGACCGTCCGGATCAGGATGATCAGGTCGAGGAGCGGCGTCCAGTGGAAGAGGTACCCGAGGTCGTATCTCAGCTTGACGTCGGGTTTCGTGGCGTAGGCCCCCATTACCTGGGCGAGGCCTGTCATGCCCGGCCGGAGGAGGTGCCGGAGCCGGTAGGCCGGGAGGTCCCGGTTGAACTCCTCCACGAACTCGGGCCGCTCCGGTCGGGGTCCGATCAGGCTCATCTCGCCGGAGACGACGTGGAACAGCTGGGGCAGCTCGTCGAAACGCCCTTTCCGGAGCCATCGGCCGATCCGGGTCAGGCGGGCGTCGTCGGAAGACGCCAGCGTCGGGCCGGTCGCGGTCTCCGCGTCGACGCGCATCGTCCGAACTTTCCAGAGGAGGAACACCTTCCCGCCCAGCCCCACGCGCCGCTGCCGGATCCAGGCGGGACCACGGCTGTCGACGGCCACCAGGGCCGAGACGACCCCGAGGACCGGTAGCGCCAGCAGCAGGAGAGGGATCCCGAGGCACAGGTCGACCGAGCGGCGAAAGGCCCTGGCCGGAAGACTGGCCGCGCGCGCAGCCACCTGCGCCAACGGCAGGTCTCCAAGGGTCCGCGTGATCACGCGGGAGGCCAGGACGTCGGTCAGTCCGGGAAGAAGCCACAGCTCGAAGCTGCGAGCCGAGCTCTCCTCGATCAGCGCGACGAGGAGCGCCCGGTCCTCCGGACGGTCGGACGCGAAGACGACGTCGAGGGCGTCGGGCGGGATTGGTCCCGGGTCCTCGCCGCCCCGCGGCTGACGGAGCGCCGAGAGGTCCGGTCTCCACTCGAGAAGGCGGTGGCCCGTCACCTCCCCGCTCGACAGGGCGAGCGCCGCCCGCTCGGCGTCGCGCCCGGAGCCGAGGACCAGGACCGGCCGGATGCCGATCGGAGCGAGGCGTTCCGCGACGCTGCGCCACAGCTCCAGACCGACGTAGAGGATCGGGGTGTAGAGGAGGAGGATCGTCCGCGGCACCGCCCGTCCTAAGGCGAAGAAGACGACGACGAGGAACCCGGCGGAGAGGAGCGACGACACGAGGAGCCCGCCCCGTTCCCGGACCAGGGCGAGAGGCTCGCTCCGCGTCACCGCCAGCGACAGGGAGATGATCGCGACCAGACCCACCGCGACGAGCCAGGGAAACGGGTCGAGGGGAACGTTCTCCGCGGGGATCCGTCCGATCGCACCCGGAAAGCGGATCTCCCGCCGGAGGACGACCGTCGCGGCGAAGAGTCCCGCGGCGACGACGCCGTCGCCCACCACGAGGAGGGAGGTCCTCCCGCGGAACCGTCCCCGGGGCTTCACGCCACCACCCGGCGGAGGAGGCCGGCGAGCTCCTCCGTAAACCGCTCGCGGTCGGCATACCGGACGACCGCCTCCCGGCCCGCCGCTCCCTCCCGGGCCGCCTGGTCCGGATCGCGAAGCAACGAGAGGATCTCCTCCGCGAAGGCCTCGTCCGAGGAGGCAACCCGCGCCGGGATAGCGAGCTCGGCCGTGGACGCCCGGGCGACGACCTCGGGACTGGCCACGACCGCCGCGCCGGCCTCCAATGCCTCGTAGACCTTCAGCTGGGTCCCGCTCCCGAGCGCGACCGGAGCCGCGACCACGCGCGCCTCCCGGAGGAACCGGGGCATGTCCGGAACGGGGCTGACGACCCGGATCCCGCTCGACGGCGGCAAGTGCTTCAGCCACCGGGGCGGGTCCGCCCCGCCAATCCAGAGCTCGGCCCCGGGCATCTTCGAGACGACACGGGGCCAGATGTGTGCCACGAGGCGTTTCACGGCAATCTCGTTCGGCCGGTATCGCAGCCAGATCGGAAGAGCACACGTCTGAACTCCAGTCACGCCAATATCTC
>CALFNC010000143.1 GCA_937902605.1 uncultured Acidobacteriota bacterium
AAGAAGAACGCGACGCTCGCCAGGACGGCACCGAGGAACGGCTCGCGCAGCTTCTCTCCCCGGCGGCCGAGGACGAGGGGCGCGCCGAGGAAGACGGCGTAAACGAACGCCGTGAAGAGAAGACGGCCGCTCCAGGTGGCCACCGGCTGCGGTGCCGTCCAGGCGTTCACGGCGATGAAGGCCGGAGCCATCGCGACCAGCGGGAGGACGTGCCACCCGGTCTGCCACGAGAGCGCGACCGCCGCGAGAAGGAAGAGTAGGTGGGCCCCGATCAGGAACTCCAGCGACGGCCCGACGGGCGGGTGCGCCGCCGCGACGATCGCCACGCATTGGCCCAGGAGGAGGGCGACGGCGGGCGCCGCCGCGAAGGGCCCTTCCGCCATGCCGGGGCCGCTGCGCCCGCGCCGCCCGGCCGCCCACAGACCCGCGAAGGCCAGACCCACGAGGAGGAGGGCTTCTCCGATGTCGACCCTCGACCAGGCGGCCCTCCCGGCCGCTCCCTCCAGGACCAGGAGGACGAGGCCCGACGCGCCAATCGCCGCCGCAAAGACGTGCCCGCGGCGGACGACGAGCGCCGCTACGCCGATCGCGAGGTCGAGGACGAAGAGGACGCCGAAGACGAGACCAGGCTCCGCGGTCCTCGGCTCGAGGTACACGAGGGTCGGGATCGTGAACAGGAGGAGCGGCGCCGCGATCGCCGCCAGCGTCCACGGCTCCTCGAGGAGATCGTCGCCAGCCACGCGCTCGTGGCCCGTCCGGGACGGATGCGCCGCGATCCGCTCGGCGAGGAACGGCGCCCCGAGGAAGAAGAGGACGAACACCATCACCGCTCCGAGGACGGCGGGCCAGGCGGCCGGCGTCCACGAGAGGCCGAGCCAGACGGCGAAGACGATCAGGGTCGAGGCCGCCCCGGCGACGTGGAGAAGAGCCGGGCCCCGCCAGAGCGCCACTGCGAGGAGGCCGGCATCGAGGAGGAAGAGGAATCCAAAGAGGAGGTCGAACCGGGCGCCGTAGGCCGGGACGGCGGCAAGGTAGAGGGCGAACGCGAACGGGACGAGGCCGGAGAACGTCGCGGCCCGGGTGAACCGACGCTCCGCATCGTCGGCGTTCTCCCTCCGTCTTCCGAAGGCCAGCGTGGCAAAGCCGAGGAGCGGGAAAACGAGGAAGATCGCGATCGCCACCGGGAGCTTGCCCGCGGTGAGGAACTTCCACACCCACGCCCACTGGTAGATCGTGGTCAGGACGATCGCAAGGGCGGAGAGGACCGGCCACCGCTTCCGGTGCGCCACCCAGGCGAGGCCCGCGGAGAGAAGCAGCAGGTACCCGAACAATTCCAGCGGCTGGTCCTCGCCGGTCGACAGGAGAGCCGGCGTGGCAAAGCCGCCGAGGAGGCCGAGAAGCGCGATGAAGAGCGAATCGCGGCGAATCGAGAGGGCGACCGCGACGGCCGCCACGAGGGCGAGCGCCAGGAAGGTCCCGGCCACCGGCAGAAGTTTCCAGAGGGCGTGCGCTGCGAAGAAGGTCGAGAAGAGGATGGCGATCGCGGCGCCGTCGAGGGCGTTGGCGGTCGTGGCGTAGCGGCGCGCCGCCTTCAGCTCGCAGACGACGAGGAGCGCGACGCCGGTGACGAGCCCGATCGCCATCCGGATCGGCGGGCTGAGCCAACCCTGCTGGATCGAGTAGCCGAGGAAGTAGAGCGCCCCCGTCACGAGGCAGATCCCGGCGAGCCATGAGAAGAGCTTGACGCCGACCAGCCCCTCCCAGTCGAACGCCGGCTTCGGGGCGGGCGGCGTTGCCGGCGGCCGAGTGGCGGAAGCCGGTGGCGCGACGTCGGTCGGAGCGTCCACCGCCCGCTCTCCCGGCGACTCCCGGAACTCACGGATCTCGCGCTTGAGAGCCAAAAGCTGCTGGTCGACCCGTTCGCCCGCCTTTTTCACACCCTCGAGCTCGAGGTCCAACGCGTCGGCCCGGCGTCGGGCGCCCAGTGCCACGACGAGTGCGGCAATCGGCATCCCGAGGATCGCCGCTACGATCAGCAGTCCGAGCACTTCCATGAGCGGCCTCCCTGTTCGCGCCGCGCCGATGGGACGTACCCGGCGGTCGCCGCGGCGAATTCCCGAGGGCTTACGGAGCCTCCCGGCCGTCGAGACTCTGGTCGTTCCAGGAGATCGGGTCCTCGAACGGCTCGAGGTGCGTGAGGACGGTGGCGTAGGGGATCGCCACGCCGACCGCAGCCTCGATCTCCTCGCAGAGGTCGTGCCCCTTCTGCACCGTCCAGATCCCGGGGACCAGGACGTGCATCTCGAGGAACCGGCGGCGCCCGGCGACACGGGTTCGGACCGCGTGGATCATCACGCCGCGGTCCCGGTACTCCTCGAGAACGGCGTTCACGTTCTGCCGGTCCTCCATCGAGATCGCGGCATCGAGGAGACCGTGCCCGGTCTCCAGGAGAATCTTCGCGGCCATCCATACGATGTTCGTCGCGACGACCAGCGCGACGATCGGGTCGACGAGCAGCCACCCCGTCAGCTTCACGAGGACGACGCCAACGAGGACACCGCCCGAGGTCCAGACGTCCGTGAAAAGGTGGTGCGCATCGGCGCGCAGGGTGATCGAGGAGAGCCGTTTCCCGGCCCGGAGGAGGAGCAGGGCCACGCCGCCGTTGATCCCGGTCGCGACGAGGGAGATTCCGAGACCGGTCCAGACGTTCGTGAGCGGCTGCGGGTCCTGGATGCGGCCCCAGGCCGCAAGCGCGATGCTGACCGCCGCACCCAGGATCGCCAGCCCCTCGAATCCGCTGGCGAAATATTCGGCCTTCGAGTGCCCGAAGGCGTGCTCCTCGTCGGCCGGCTGCTTGGCGAGGGTGAGCGCCCAGAGGGCGACCAGAGCCGCGAGGATATTGACGATCGACTCGATGGCGTCCGAGAGGAGGCCGATCGAGCCGGTCATGTGGTAGGCCCCGAACTTCAGGACCAGCGTCGTGAGCCCCGCAGCGATCGAGAGGCATGCGTACGCCGTCGCGGGAGGGGCCGAAACCGGCGGGGCGCCCGTGGCGGCGGTCGCGGACACGATTTTTCAGGCTAGCATGAAATGAGTTCTCATCCTGGCGCCTGTTTCGTGGATGCCCGGTAGTCGCGGATGACTGGCGTGACCGCCGCCACGACGGCCGCAAGAGCGATCGTAAGGACCCCGCCCGACACGACCGAGACGGTGGCACCCAGCGCGACCGGAAGGAAGAGCGACGCCACCAACCCCGCCTCCAGCTCGCCGAGCTGCGGCCCCCCCATGAAGAAGATCATGTTGACGGAGGTCATCCGCCCCCTCAGCTCGTCCGGCGTGATCAGCTGGCGGAGGGTGACCCGGACCACGGTGGAGAAGAGATCGGAGAGCCCCACCGCCGCGAGGGCCAGGAGCGTGAGGGGGTAGCTCCGCGAGAGGCCGAATACCACGGTCGCCAGGCCGTAGGCTGCGACCGACCAGAGGAGGATCCTTCCCTGCCGGTCGGGAAGGGGCCTCAGCGACGTGAAAAGCGACCCCACTAGGGCTCCGGCAGCCGGGGCCGCGGCCAGCGTGCCGTAGCCGGCCGGTCCGACCTTCAGGACCTGATCCGCGAAGATCGGGAGGAGCGAGAGCGCACCCGAGAAGAACGTGGCGAAGAAGTCGAGTGTCATCGTCCAGACCATCGCCGGGGTCCGGAAAACGAACCGGAGCCCTTCCCGGAGCGACTCCGCCACGCTGACTGGGCGTCTTCCGTCCTCGGCCACGGCGCCGGACGTCCGCATCATGGCGAGGACCACCAGGACCGCCAGGAACGAGAGGGCGTTGAGGAGGTAGATGATTGCCACGCCACGCCGGCCGGCCGTCCCGAAACCCGCGATCAACAGCCCGGCGAGGCCGGGGCCCGCGATCATCGAAGTATGAAACATCGTCAGGTTCAGGGCGATCGCGCCCGGGAGAACCTCACGGGGGACGAGACGGGGGACGAGGGCGTTCCGCGCTGGGTTGTCGAAGGCGGTTGCCGCCGCGGAGACCGCCGTCAGAAGGTAGAGCCAGTGTGTCGTCTCGGCGTGAAAGAAGGTCAGCCCGGAGAGGGCGATCGCCGCGAGCGTCATCACGCTCTGCGAGACGAGGAGGACACCCCGGCGGTCGCGACGGTCGGCGACAACCCCGCCCCAGAGCGAGAAGACGATCACCGGGACGACCCGGACGAGGCCGAGGAGGCCGAGCGCCAGGGGCGATCCCGTGAGCAGGTAGACGTGCCAGTTGATGGCCACGACCTGCATCTGGGAGCCGGTCAGGGAGACGAGCTGTGCGCCCCATAGCCTCCGGAAGTCCAGGAACCTCAGAGCGTGGTATGGACGGTGGTTCATCGGGAGCTCGCGGCGTTCACGGCGTTCACGGCGGCCGCCCCGCCGGCGACAGGGCGCGGAGCCGACCGGTCAGGCGCGATCGATTTTGAACCCGATCTTGATCGTCACCTGGAACTCGGCGACCGCGCCGTCCTTGATCCGGCCGCGCTCCTCGACCACCTCGAACCATGACATGTTTCGGATGGTCTTCGAGGCCTCCGTCACGGCGCTTTTCACCGCCTCCGCGAAACTGACCGGGGAGGTCCCCACGACCTCGACCTTCTTGTACAGGTTGCTCATTGCGAAATCCTCTTTCTGAGACTACGTTTCGACTCTGCGAGGATTGTAGTCCGGGCGGCCGGGAATCTCGCGGCCGAGCTGAAGATGAGCTTCGGCGTTGACTCCACGCTCATCCCGGGCTCCGGCGGCGTCTTCGACGTCGTCGTGGATGGCCGGAAGGTCTTCTCCAAGAGAGAGACCGGCCGCTTTCCAGACCCTGGCGAGATCACGAAATTGCTGGGCGCTTCGAAGGCCCGCTGAAGACCCCGAATCGTTCGCTCAGAAGCCGAACGAGAAGCCGAGCTCGAAGTCCCACTGGTCCATCGTCAGCGAGATGGTCTGCTTGCCGGGAACCTCCAGCGGATTCGGCCCGGTTACGGTCTTCGAGAAGGCGCGGATCACCGAGAGGTTCAGCTTGTTCCCCTTCGACATCTGGTACGAGGCGCCGACCGTCGCGTGCTGCTCGATGACGCCGGGGGCGAGAATGTTGAAGAGGACCTCCGACTCCGGGATCGGCTGCTTGCCTGTGGCGTAGCCGGCGCGGAGCGTCAAGGCGTCGGTCGCCTTCCACTGGAGACCGAACTTGTAGACGGTCATGTCCTGCCAGCCGAAGCCGGCGCCGCCATCATCGCCCAGGCGGGCCTGCATCAGGTTCGGGAGCATCGGGCTGCCGACGGAGGCTTCCTTGGAGAAGTAGATCTGCTGGACGTCAAAGGCGAACGTGATCGCCTCGGTCGGGTGGAGCGCAAGACCGACGGTCCAGTTCGCCGGGTCGTCGAAGTAGCCATGCTCGGCGAAGAGACCAGCGTATTCCTTCAGCTTCCCGTACTTGACCTCCGTCTGGTAAGACGCGCCGACCGAGAGCCACGGCGTCCAGTTCCCCATGTAGCCGATCCGGCCGCCGTAGCCGAACGAGGTCGCGTAGCCGTTGCCCGTCAGCTTGGTCGGGTCGGAGGAGAAGTTGCCGAACGCCTCGATCCCGTATGCCTTGAATCGCTGCCAGGAGATCATCGGGCTGATCCCGACGGAATGGTTTTCGCCGAACTTGTGGGCCCACGTTGGGACCACGTAGAACTTACCCATATCGACGCCGGCCGGCTTCGACCCGTAGAAGACCGCGGCGTCGTAGGTCGTGTTCATCCCGCCGTTGCCGTAGATCGAGATACCGATCGAGTCGTTCTTCGACACCATCCAGTTCGCGCCCAGGTTCGGGACGAGGAAGATGCGCGTATCGCTCCGGACCGTCCCCGGAGCCAGGCCGAACGTGCCCGGGTAACCGGACGGGTTGCCCGTCACCGTGAATTCGCGGTCGGGGCTGAAGACCGCCAGACCGAGGTCGTAGCCCTGGCCGACGAAGACCATGGCCGCAGGATTGGTTGCGGCTGCGATGGTGTTCGTCGGGAACGCCACGCCCGTGCCACCCATCCCCTTCGAGACCGTACCGTAGCCCAACATGAAGTAGCCGTCCGTCGCCAGCGCGACGTTCGGAATCGCCGTCAGGAGACACACCACCAACATCGCGACAAAAGCCGCCCGATTCCTGTTCATGACTCCTCCCTCTTTCTCAGCGGCCGCTCAGCAGCCGCCACCCTTCTTTGGAGCCGCCGCGGCTCCAGCTGACGTCTTGATGTCGACCTTGACCGACTCCGGAGCGCTCCGGACGCCGGTGAATCGCTGATAGAGCGCGTTCTTCAGGCGGTACTCCGCGACGAGGACCGGCGTCGCCTCCGTCGGCGTTGCCGGTTTCAGCAGATACGCCGCCTGGAATCCCTCGTACCCCCCCTGAAGGACGGCGACCTTTCCGCCGAACTTCCTGGCCCCGTCCGGAATCGCGGTCAGCTCCTTCTGGCCATAGAGGACGAGCGTCCGGCCCGGTGCCTGCTGGGCCAGGAAGTCATCGGCCTTGGCTCCGCCGGGGAGCGCGATGGCCCCGGGGATCCGGTCCTTGGCCGCCACTCCCTCGCCACGGACGTCGACGAGCCACAGACCCTCCGGAGCGCTCACGAGCTGCGCCGCGAGGGTCGACGGCCCGATCCGCTCGACCGGCATCTCCGCA
>CALFNC010000144.1 GCA_937902605.1 uncultured Acidobacteriota bacterium
GAGCCGCTGATTCGAGACGTGCTGGCTCACGCTGAAGAGCTGGGCGCGGATCTCGACCGGGTATTTCCGGCAGGCGACCGCGAACGAGCCCCCTTTTTCGCCCGAGTCGTCGGCAAGGCCCCCCAGGAGCTGCCACCGGAGGCGCCCGAGGAGGTCGTCGCCCGAGACGCCCGCCTGCTGCGAGAAGCCGGCTGGGCCGACGGTCGTCCCTGCCGCCAGGGCGAGCCGCATGGTGTCCCACGGCGAATAGGGGCGCGGCGCGGCGGCGGAACGTTCGTCCGGGGGGGCGACGGCGGCCGCCGGTCGCGGGGCGATCGGTGGCTGGCCCGGCAGGGGAGCGGACGCTAGAGGAGCTGCCGCGAGCGACAGCCGTCTCACGTCGATCCCACGCGACGTCATCTCCAGGAAGAAAAGGCTCTTGCCGTCGGTTGCGGGAGCGGGGGAGAGAGCGCCGCCCAGGACCCGCGTCCGGAGGCTCCAGGCGCCTCCTGGCGTCGTACGCTCCTCGACGTTCCAGATGCCGCCCCGATCCACCGCTAGGAACAGCCTTCCGTTGGCCGAGACGGCGGCCGCCCCGACCGGTGAGGCCCCGCCGAGGTCGACCTCCTCGAGCCGGAGCGGCTCCGAAAGAGGCGACCGGAGCAGGCGCCACCTGTCCCCGCGGTGAACGGTGAAGAGAGCTTCCTTCCCGTCGGGGGAGAGTCTCGGGGCGGTCCAGATCTCCTCGACGGAGAGCGGGGCGAGCGCCGTCACCTCCCCGGTCATCAGGTCGACGCGGACCGGCCCGCTGGCCCCGAAGCGGCTTCTTACGCCGAGCGCCCAGCGTCCGTCGGGAGACGGGTCGGCCTCGCGGATGTCGGAGAGGCGAGTCACCCGGCGCTCATCGCCGTTCGCGGGGGTCCAGACCCAGAGGTCGGGGTGGAGGAACCCCTCGCCGTCGGGGCCCTTCCTGACGAAGAGGATCCGGGCGTCCGGGAGGAATCGGGGCGAGGAAGGGGCATAGCCGTTCCGGATGGAGAGGCTCCAGCGGGGTTCCCTGGGCCTCGGGATCTCCGGGAGATCGGCTACCTCCCCAGGGTCGGCGAGCCGCTTTTGCGTCCTCGCCTCGGCCGATTCGTTGCGCTTCTTCTCGTCGGCCGTCCGCTCGACCGTCCAGACGTCGACCCGGGGCCCCTCTTTCCCGTGCCTCCGGACGGCCGCCAGGAGCGTGCCGTCCTTCGAGAGGGTGAGGCTGCGCGTCTCGCCGAGAAAGCGCTGCCACGGCTCGCCGTCCTGCAGGGTCGCCTTGCCCCACTCCTTCTCGGCCTGAAGCGCCTGCGCCGTCACCTCGGCGGCGAAGCGGGCGTAGAGGACTTCGGGCGCCTCGCCAAAGATCCCCTTGAACGCGCGGTTGAAGGAGGGATGGTCGCGCCCGGCGATCCGCTTCCAGAGCCTGATGAGGCTTCCCGGGCCCTGGCGCTCTTCGAGCCATTCGAGGTGCGCCGACCCGACGAGGTAGGCCATCGAGCCGGCCTGCCATCCCTCGGTCCCGTTCAGCGACCCGTAGGGCGGGAGCTGGCCGTCGATCGCTCGGCGCCGGATCACCATCGCCCGAAAGGCCCCGTACGGGCGCCCCGAACCAGTGAGCGCCCCCTCCACGAGCGTGGCGTAACCCTCGATCGCCCAGCGAGGGCACCGAAGCGTGAGCGGGCCGATCGGGAGGAGAAACTCCCGGACGGCCGTTCCACGGCGTCTCGGCCTCAGGAGGTGGACGAGGTGGGTGTCCTCGTGGAGCGCGAGGAGCTCGATCCAGTCACGGTCGTTCCCGATCACCGACTCGGAGTCGGGGGCGGTCGCGTAGAGCGTCATGGAGGGGCGGTCGAGGAACGGCCAGGCGACGCCGTTCGCGTCGGCGATCGGGTCGGTAACAACGACTTCGAGCTTCTTCCGCGGCTCGTACCCGACGAAGGCCGTCACCCGCTCGTGGATCGACTCGATCCGGGAGGCGAGGCTCTGGGCCCATGGACCGAGCTCCTTCCGGTAATGGATACGCGAGTGCTCGGTCTCGACGGTCATCCACGGGCCGGAAGGCCGCTGGGCCAGGAGGGGAGCGGATAGGACGACGGGGACGACTCCGGCGAGGAGGGCAAGGAGGACCAAGCGCCGCATCTCAGGCGCGATCATGGCAGAAGAGAGAGGGCTAGACTTCGGCTTCGGAGGATGCGATATGTCCGCATTTCGACCCTGTTGGAGAGGAGGGGCTCTCGCAGTAGCCCTTTCCGTTTCCTGCGCGCTCGTGCCGCCCCTCGCCGTGGCAGCGGAGGGGCCAGCCGCTAGCCCGATGACGACGCACGCCGAGACCCTCCCCTGGATGAAGGACGCCGCCGCCGCGCTGGAGGTGGAGCTGACCTTGAAATACGGCCCCGGGGCCCATGATCGCCTCTCCCGCGGACTTTCGCAGGTCGGAGCACTGTGGCGCGCCGGAGACGGCGACGCAGCCGCCTTCGCGGACTTCGTCAAGAAGAGCTTCGCCGCAGACCCGAAGGTCAGGGACGCTCTCTTCGCCCGTATGGAGTTCGCCGTCGAGTCGCTCGAAGGGCACATGCTCGAGATCACCCGCGACTTCAAGCGGCAGGCGGAGCTCGATCTGGGCGACGTCTACCCGTTCGACGAGGTGATGGCGGGGTGGGACCCGTCGGCGCACGTCCGGGACGACTGGTTCGAGAATAAGCTGGCCTTCGTCGTCCTTCTGAACTTCCCGTTGACGACGCTTGCCGAGCGGCTCGAAAAGGGGGACAGATCGGAAGAGCGTCGTGTAGGG
>CALFNC010000145.1 GCA_937902605.1 uncultured Acidobacteriota bacterium
ACACCGTGAAGGACGGCTGTTCGCCGGAAGGGTACTGCGGCTGCTGCACGGTCCTCCTCGACGGGAACCCCGTGCCCGCCTGCTCGAAGAAGCCGGACCAATTCGCCGGGCGCGAGATCGTCACGCTGGACGGGATCCCGGAAGCGGAGCGCCGGACCCTGGCGGAGGCGTTCGTGCGCGAAGGAGCGGTCCAGTGCGGGTTCTGCACGCCAGGCATCATGGTCCGCGCGGTCTCACTGATCCGCTCGGGGAGGGCGGGGAAGAAGGCAGCGGTGGAGACTGCCCTGACGCCCCATCTCTGCCGCTGCACTGGCTACAAACGGATCGTCCGGGCGATCCAGTCGGCCGCGCGTGCTGGCGACGGGACAGCGACGACAGCGACGAAGGCCGGAGACAGCGGGAGTGGTGTCGGCACCTCGGCGGAGCACTACCAAGGGCTCGACCTGGCGCTCGGGACAAAGCCGTTCATGGCCGACCTGAGCGTCCCGGGCATGCTCCACGCGGCGGTCCTGCTCTCGAAGCACGCCCGCGGCCGCGTCGTCGCGATTGACCCGGCGGCGGCGCTGGCGGCGCCCGGGGTGGTCCGAGTCGTCACGGCCGCGGACGTGCCTGGAGAGCGATTCGTTGGCTTGATCGTCCGCGACTGGCCCGTCTTCGTGGCGGTAGGGGAGACGACCCGCTGCGTCGGGGACGTCCTGGCGCTCGTGGTCGCCGATACGCAGGCGCACGCGCGGAAGGCGGCGGAGCTCGTCGCGGTCAAATACGAGGTGCTCGCTCCGGTCACCGACCCGTTCGAGGCGCTCTCGCCGGACGCTCCGGCGATCCACCCCCGGGGAAACCTGCTGGAGGTCTGCGCCTTCTCGCGGGGAGACGTGGATGCGGCCCTCGCGGCATCGGCGCATGTCGAGCGGCAGACGTTCCGGACCCAGCGGATCGAGCATGCGTTCCTGGAGCCGGAGGCGTGCCTGGCGGTCCCGCGGGGAGACGGCCTGAAGGTCTATTCGCAGGGGCAGGGAGTCCACGACGACCAGCTCCAGATCGCGGCGGTCCTGGGGGTCCAGCGGGAGGCGGTGGAGGTGGAGTTGGTCTCGACGGGCGGCGCGTTCGGCGGGAAGGAGGACCTCTCGATCCAGGCGCAGACCGCGCTGGCTGCCTACCTGCTCGGGGTGCCGGTCCGGACGGTCCTGACGCGGGCCCAGTCGATCCTCCTCCACCCCAAGCGGCACCCGCTGACCCTCGACTACGCGGTCGGCTGCGACGCGGAAGGCCGCCTGACGGCAGTGCGGGCCCGGATCGTCGGAGACACCGGCGCTTACGCCTCGGTCGGAATGAAGGTCCTCGAGCGAGCCGCCGGGCACTCGTGCGGCCCCTACCGGGTCCCGAACGTCGACGTCGAGGCGAAAACGGTCTACACGAACAACCCTCCGTCGGGGGCGATGCGCGGCTTCGGCGCGAACCAGGCGGCGTTCGCAATCGAGGGGATGCTCGACCGGCTGGCCGCGAAGGTGGGCCTGGACGGGTACGACATCCGCGAACGAAACGTCCTCGCCTCCGGGGATCGCTTCGCGACCGGCCAGCGGATGAACGAGAGCTGCGGCGTGCGTGCCACGCTCGAAGCGGTGAAGGACGCCTACAAAGGGGCGAAGTTCGCCGGGATCGCCTGCGGGATCAAGAACACCGGCATCGGGAACGGGATGCAGGACATCGGGCGCGTGAAGCTTCTGGTCCTCCCCGGCGGGAAGCTGGAGATTCGGACAGGCTACACGGAGATGGGGCAGGGACTTTTCACGATCCTCCGTCAGGTGGTCCACTCGGAGGCCGGCGTCGCGCCGGAGGTGATGACGGTCCGGACGACGAGCGACCTCTCGGTCATGTGCGGCATGACGACCGCCTCGCGGGCGACGGCGCTCGGGTCGACAGCGGCTCAGTTCGCCGCGCGGAAGCTGGTGGCGGCCATGAACGGCGGCGGCCTCGCGGCGCTCGAGGGGCGCGAGTTCGGCGGAGAGTTCATCTGCGACTTCACGACGAAGCCGGGCGAGAAGACCGACGATCCGGTAACTCACATGACCTTCGGCTACGCGACGCAGGTCGTGATCCTGGATGACGCCGGAAAGCTGAAGAAGGTGGTCGCGGCCCACGACGTCGGCCGCGCGATGAACCCGTCCCACTGCGCCGGTCAGATCGAGGGGGCGGTCCACATGGGACTCGGATATGCGCTGTCCGAGGACCTACCGACGAAGGACGGCGTCCCCGTCTCCACGCGCCTCCGCGATCTGGGGATCCTCCGCGCTTCGGAGGTGCCCCAGATCGAGGTGATCCTCATCGAGGTGCCCGACCGGGTCGGGGCGTATGGCGCCAAGGGGGTTGGCGAGATCGGCCTCGTGCCGACCGCGGGTGCGGTGGCTGGCGCGCTCTTCGCGTTCGACGGGAAGCGGCGGCACACGCTGCCGATGTCGGATGCTCCGGCGGCGGCGGCCTCGGTCCCGAAGAGCCGCCTGCAGGTCCGATGAGGGTCCGGTTCTTCGACCTTTCGGTCCCGGACAGGGGAGACCGCGTCCGGCGGGCAGAGTTCGTCGTTGGTGGCGGGCGCTTTGAGGCCTTCGGGGCGCCGGGCGCGCTCGCGGGGGGAAGCGGCTTCGACGCGGAGGTCTCGCTCAAGGGCCTTCTCGTCCTCCCCGGTGCCATCGACGGGCATGTCCACTTCGACGACCCGGGGTTCACCTGGCGCGAGAACTTCGCGACGGGGACCCGCGCGGCGGCGGCGGGAGGCGTGACGACCGTCGTCGACATGCCGTGCACGTCGCTCCCTCCGGTCACGACCCGGGCGGCGCTCCGGAACAAGCTGGGTGTCGTGGCGCCGAAGGCGATGGTGGACTTCATGTTCTGGGGAGGGATCTCCGGCAACGCCTTCGAGGACCCGCAGTGGGAGCGGCACGCGGCGGACCTCGTGGCGGACGGAGTCGCGGCGTTCAAGCTCTACATGCTCTCGGGAATGGAGACTTTCCGCGATCTGGCACCGGACCAGATGCGCGCCGCGCTGAAGGTCCTCGCGCGGCTCGGCATTCCGGCCGGGGTCCACGCGGAGGACCGGGAGCTCGTGGTGGCGCGGACGGCGGAGGCCCGCGCGGCGGGAGGCAACACGCCGCTCGACTACGCCGCGTCGCGCCCGGCCGAGGCGGAGATCCGCGCGGTCGCGGCGCTGATCGGGATGAGCTGCGAGACGGGAGCGAGGGTCCACGTGGTCCACCTCAGCTCGGGTGTAGCGCTCGACCGGATCCGCGCGGCGGCCGACGAGGGGGTGGCGGTCTCCGCCGAAACCTGCCCGCAGTACCTCGCCTTCACCCGGTCTGACCTGGCGACGCTCGGAGCGCTCCTGAAAACGGCGCCCGTGGTCAAGGAGCCGGAGGACCGCGACCGTCTCTGGGCCGGCCTGGCGGACGGGAGCCTCCAGCACGTCGCGACGGACCACGCGGCGGGGGAGTGGCCGGGCGAGAAGACCACCGGGTCGATCTGGACGGACTACGGCGGCGTGCCGGGTGTGGAGCTGCTGGTACCGTTCCTCTTTTCGGAGGGGGTCGGCAGACGCCGTATTACGCTGGAGCGGATGACCGAGCTGGTGTCCGGCGCGCCCGCGCGCTTCTTCGGCGTGGCAGGACGGAAGGGAAGGCTCGCGGCCGGATTAGACGCCGACTTCGCCGCCCTCGACCCGGACGAGGCGTGGACGGTCGACGCGGTCGCGCTCCACAACCTGAACCGGTACACGACGTTCCAGGGGTGGACCTCCACGGGCCGCGTCCGGGAGACATGGGTCCGCGGCCGGAAGGTCTTCGCTCGGACCGGAAGTGAGACCTGGTTCGGCGAGCCGGGGGCCGGGCAGTTCGTCCGGCGGGAGGCGGCGGAAGCGGCGTGACCGCGACGATTCTCTCGGGAGGCCCCGTCCTCACATGCAACGTCGACGGGAAGGTCTTTGAGCGGGGCGCGGTCGCGTTCGAATGGGACCGGGTCGTCGCGGTCGGCGCCGAGACCGCGATCTTTTCGGCCTATCCGGAGGCTCGCCGCCTCGAGGCGAAAGGGGGGCTGATCATCCCCGGGCTGATCAACCTCCACCACCACTTCTACTCGGCCTTCGCGAGAGGGCTTTCCCCCGGCGTTCCGACGCGGGACTTCGAGGAGGTCCTGCACGGCCTCTGGTGGCGGCTCGACCGGGCGCTGGACGCCGACGCGGTGCGGGTCTCGGCCGCTCTCGCGCTGGCCGACTGCGTGAGATGGGGCTGTACGACGGTCTTCGACCACCACGCCTCGCCGTCCTGCATTCCCGGCAGCCTCGACCTGATTGCCGGGGAGGTCCGGAAGGCCGGCCTCTCGGCCGTCCTCTGCTATGAGGTGACCGACCGGAACGGGCACGCCGAAGCGATGGACGGCCTGGACGAGA
>CALFNC010000146.1 GCA_937902605.1 uncultured Acidobacteriota bacterium
GGAGCAGCGTCGGCAGGTCCTTCCACGGAAAGGCCTCTTCGAGGCGGACCCGTCGGGCCAGGTCGAGGAAGATCTCGGCCGTTGGGCGGACGTCGTGCAGCGGCTTGTCGAGCGCGGGGCGCGAAAGGCTGACGGCCGGGTAGGGGACTCCCGGGGGCGTCGTCTGCATGTCCCAGCGCTCGAGGAAATGCGCCTCGGGGAGGATCCAGTCGGCGTACAGGGACGTGTCGTCCGGGAGAGTGGCGAACGAGACCACCAGCGGGACCTTCTCGACCGCGGCGGTGAACCGGTCACAGGCCGCCGACGTGAGAAGCGGGTCGGCCCCGAGTATCAGCATCGCCTCTGCTCGGTACGGGGTGCCGGCGAGGATCGCCTCGGCGAGCTGCTCGGGGTCGGAGGCGAGCAGAGGAAAGTCACCCGTGCCGGCGCCGTCGAGGCGAGGCCGGCGCCGACCGGAGGCCGTCAAGGCGTTGGCGCGGATCGCGGGCCACGGAGCGAGGGGGACGTCGTCCGCCACCAGGAGACCGCCCGGCTGGTCGAGGTTCCCGACGAGGGCGTTCAGCGTGTGGGCGGCGAGATGGTCGGGCAGGCGGCCGGGGAGGAGCGGCCCCTGGCGCGACCCGACGGCGAGGCTTCGGCGGGCGACAGCAAACTCCCGCGCGATGCGCAGGATCACGTTGACCGAAACTCCGGTCTCGGCGGCGACCTGTTCCAGGCCGAAGTGCTTCTCCAGAACGCTCCGGAGACCGGGCCGGATGAGCCCGCCGGCTTCGTGGCGGTCCTCCAGCCCTGTGGTCTTGTCGGCGACGAATTCCTTGTCGTAGAGGCCCTCGGCAAGGAGAACGGCCGCGATTCCGAAGCCGAAGATGGCCTCGGTCCCGGGCCGGATGGCGATCCACTCGTCGGCGGACGCCCCGGTCCCCGAGAGCCTCGGCTCGACCTGGACCAGCTTGCCGCGGCGTCCCGTCCGCGCCTGGCGAAAAGCCCCGTACGCGCGCATCGTGTGGACGGGCGAGTTCCACGCCTCGAGGAGAGCCCCGCCCAAAGAGAGGACGTAATCGGCTGACGGCAGGTCGTAGACTGGGGTTGCCCTCACCCCCTGGCCCAAATGGAGGGCGATCGCCGCCGCCTCGTCTCCACGGTCGAGAGGGACATCGTTCGGCGAGCCGAATGCCTCGGTAAATCGCCTCGCGAGCCGGGTCCCGATGTCGGTGCCGTTTCGCCGGAGGAGGACGAGTGACTCCGGCCTCCCCTCTTCACGGATGGCGCGGAGCTTCCCCCCGATCTCCTCGAGCGCCCGGTCCCAGGAGACCTTTTCGAAAGACGCCAGGGATCCTCTCGGACCCACCCGGTGCAGCGGCCCCGGCGCCCGGTCGGGATGATAGAGAGACTGGAGCCCGGCCTGTCCCTTTGGACAGAGCCGGCCAGCGTTCACCGGGTGGAGAGGGTTGCCGTCCAGCTTGACCACCCGGCCCCCGATCTTCCGGGCGCGCAGCCCGCATCCGCCGGGGCACATCGCGCAGACGGACAGACAGTGTCCTTCCTTCCCCCGCGGCGGGTAGAGGGGGCTGTCCGCCGAGGCGAGGATCTGCGAGAAGAGGCGACCGGCCGGGATGCCGAGGGCGGATCCGGCGGCCGCGCCGAATCCGAGTCCGACGAAATGACGTCGATCGAGCCTCACGTCGCGCTCCTTCTCATCGGTGACAGGCGGTGCAGTCGGTCGAGACCTGCTTCCGTTCGTGGCACGCCAGGCAGTCCTTCATCTGGAGCTTCCTGACGCGCAGGGGCGGAGAGGTGGTCTCGGCGATGCCGCCGTGGCACTCCGTACAGGGAATCTTCGCCACCACAACGTGGCGGCGGTGGGAGTAGAAGACGTGGGGAGGCTGGCGGAAGAGGGACACCCAGGCGAGGGGCGTTCCGTCCTGGATCATTTTCACGAGGCGCTTCTCCTCCGCGGTCGTCCCCTGCGCCTCGGCGTGGCAGCCGGCGCAGATCTCGGCTGAAGGGAGACCCGAGAACGCCTCGGTCTCGACAGTGACATGGCACGTGTTGCAGGCGAGATCGAGATCCTTCACATGCTTGAGGTGGTTGAAGGCGAGCGGCTGACGGACGGCAGGTGCCAGGAACGCGGGCCCGCCCCCGAGCGTGAGGGCGGTCATGCCCGCCGACGCCGCGAGGAAGAACACCGCGAACACGACTCCGACCCTCAGCGGGAGGTTCCCGGACTTTGGCTCTGGGTTGGCCTCCGGGTTGAGCTCCTGGTTGTTCTCAGTAGTCCCGGCGATCGGTTTTTCGGAGTCCATCAGGACCTCCCCGCGGGCGCCGAGTTCAGGAAGGCGAGGAGATCGCCCACGTCGCCCTCGGATAAGTCCGGCCACTTCAGGCCCTTCTCCACGACGCGCTTGTTCATCTCGGGGCCGTGTTGCCAGAGCACCGTCCCCAGGGAGATGGACGAGTAGCGGTTGTTCTTTCCCCTCAAACTCGGGGCGGTCGACGTCCCCTGGGCATTCGAGCCGTGGCAGGAGCTGCAGCCGCGCCCCTCGAACACGACCTCCCCGAGCGTCGCGGAACCGCCCGGCTCGGCACTACGAATGCTGTAGAGGAACGCGATCAGGTCGGCCATCTCGCGGTCCTCGAGCTTCGGACGCTTCACCCCCTTGGCGCTCATCGCCCGGGACATCGCCAGCGAGTGGTTCCACATGGATCCGGCCAGCTGGACGATCGTTGGCGGGAGATCGCGTCCCGGGCCGAGGTCGGGACCGACGCGACCGGCCTCCCCTTTGAGGGCGTGGCAGCCCACACAAGCCTTCTCGTGGTACAGCTTCCAGCCGCGGTCGGTGTCGGCCGCCACGAGCAGCCAGTCGAGCCCAATGCTCTGGCCTTTCCTCGCGTAAGCCATGATGTCGTTCATGTCTCTTCCCTCGAGCTGAGGAGGCTCCTTCTCGTTCGGGAGCGACGGGTGGTTCCACATGGCTCTCGCCCAGGCGATCGGCGACGCGGACGCTCGAAGGGCGTCCAAGGGTGGTGGAGCGTCGCGGCTCTGCTTCGCCTGATCGGTGTGGCATCGGTCGCACCCCTTGAGGTCGAAGAGCCTCTTCCCGCGGACGGCGTCCCCCGTCTCGTCGATGCAGCGTGCGGTATAGAGGTAGGCGAACAGGTCGGCGACCTCGTGCTCGTCGAGCTTCGGGTACGTGATCTCCTCGGCCCGCATCCGCTCGAACATCCGGGGAGCGTGATTCCACAGCGAGACCACGAGCTGGCTCGGCGTTCGACGAGAATCACGGTCCGAGCCCAGCTCGGGTGCGGAGGTTCCTCCAGCTCCCTTGATGGCGTGGCACCGGACGCAGCCCTTGTCCTTGAAGAGGGCCGCTCCTCGCTCCGGCTTGCCCGAGGGCAAGGCGCTCCAGGTCGCGGGAGGATGCGCCTGCTCCCACCAGAGGACCGCACCGAGGAAAGCGAGCGTCGCGACTGCGAGAGCGATCGACACGAGCAGCTGCCTTTTAGAGGTCATGAATGCCTCCCTGTTGGTTCGTGGCGCCGACCGTGGGCTGGGAACAATGATGCCTAGAGAGCACGATGGGTGCCAGGAGAGGGACGTGGCGCGCGGCCGGGTCCCGAATCGGCGGGAACCGCACGGGCACAGTCGGTTAGCCTCTACGGAGAGATGGCCGAGGCAACGGACGAGGTGTCAGAAACTCAGTCAGCGTCCGAAATCCGGACACCAAGAGCCGCCTCCCGGGTCCGTTCCCGGGGGCGGGGTACTTAGGCGGTCCGAGGAGTTCGCTACTTCTGGATCTCGACCTTGAACTTCGCGGAAG
>CALFNC010000147.1 GCA_937902605.1 uncultured Acidobacteriota bacterium
CGAAGCCCGGGCAGTCGGTCACCTTCACGTGTTCCGCCACCGGCTCGCCCACCCCGACGTACTCGATCGATTTCGGCGACAATAGCAACCCCGCCAGGTTTTCCCCCGTTACGTACTCGTACAGTCAGGCAAACGCTTACACTGCCACATGCACGGCGTCGAACTCGAACGGCCAGACCAGTGCGAGCACGAACGTCATCGTCACCCAGGCCGCCCAGGTCTGGGCCCCCGAGATCTGGGTGCTCGTCAACGGTGTCGATCCGTGCGCCTTGGTGCCGTTCGCCTGTAGTCGCTCGTCGTTCAACGCGAAGGTGACCGACGCCCTCACCGCCTACGCCTACGACAAGACGACCGGGCAGGACCTGTCCTCCGCGGGGAAGCTCGACTGGACGTTCTCGAACGCCAGCCCGGCCACCGGGTCGGGACAAGCCGTCAGATTCTCCTATTCGCAGGCGGGCACGTTCACGAGCGACGTGCAGCTGATGTTCACGCCGAATAACGGGACCGCCCCTTCCACCGTCAAAGTGAACGCGTTGATCGCCCCTCCCCCCTATCCACCGGTGACCCTCCAGGTCCAGGCGTCGACGCCGAACGGGGCCATCGGTGCACCGATCACATTTACGGCC
Source organism: uncultured Acidobacteriota bacterium (assembly GCA_937902605.1). GTDB lineage: Bacteria > Acidobacteriota > Thermoanaerobaculia > UBA5066 > UBA5066 > CAIMWE01. The sequence continues at coordinate 627 of CALFNC010000147.1, forward strand.
ACCGCCGGCGGCGGGTCGGGGAGCTATTCCTCGTACACCTGGGACTTCGGCGACCAGAGCGGGACCGGAACCGGGGCGACGACGTCCTACACTTACAAGAAAGCCGGAACGTTCACGGTCACATGCACGGTCCACGACGCGGCCGGCCCCACCCAGACGGCCACGACGAGCGTGACGATCAGCTCCGTTCAGCTCTGGCTGGTCCCGGGCGTGGCCTGGACCTCGGGACAGGGCGGGGCCGAGTGGCAGTCCGACCTCAGCATCTTCAATCCGTCGCCGACGAGCTCGATGGCCCTCCAGATCGCATTCCTCGACGGGACCCAATCGATCAGCTCTATCGCTGACCTGAACGGGAAGTGGAAGACGGTCTCCATCTCGCCGCAGGCCACGAAGGCGTTCGTCAACATCATTTCGTCGCTCTTCAACCTCGTGAAAGGAAACTTCGGTGCGGTGCTGGTCCGGGGAGACGGCTCGGTCGCGACCCAGCCGGTTATCACCGGCTCGACCTACGACGTCAGCCGCGGCGCAGGTGGGACCGTCGGACTCTCCCTCGCGGCCATCTCGTTGCCGAGCGGGGCCGGCGCCGGCATCCAGGCGGCCGGCGACGTCATCGAGCTGGTCGGGCTGCGCGACGCCGCGACCAACCACACCAACCTCGCGATCGCGAACCTCTACACCGACTACGTCACGGCAGAAGTGACGTTCTGGGGAGCCGACGGCACACAGCTGGGTCAGCCGGTGACCATGCAGCTGAACCCGTTCGGTGTCCAGCAGCTGACGAACGTCCTGACCGCAGCCGCTCCCGGCGGGGCGGGATACGACAAGGCGGCAACACCGGTCGACTCTTACCGGGCCCGTATCCGGATCGTCTCGGGCACGGCCATCCTGCCGTACGCGTCGGTCATCGACGACGTCTCGAAGGATCCTGTCCTCGTCACCGGAGCGAAGGTCCCCGCTTCCTCGTACCGCGTCCCCGGCCTCGTCCGCACGGAGGGGAAGGCGAACACGCTGTGGCGCAGCGACCTCGTGGTCTACAACCCGTCGGCGTCGGCACGCTCGATCCAGATCGTCTACTCGTGGGTCGACGGCGCCGGGATCGGCCGCACGAGCGGCGCTTCCATCCCGTTTGGCCCGGGACAGATCATCCAATGGATCGACTTCGTGAAGCTCTGGCTCTCGCTCCCGGAGAGCGACACGAACCCGTACATCAACGCGTTCGTGGACGTCTCCCCGGCCGACGCGAACGCCGACCCGATCCTCGTGACCTTCCGCGTCTACAACGAGACGCCGACGGGCAACGTGGGCCTCGGTGCCCCAGGCTTCACCGACGCCGACGTGGCTTCGGCGACTGGAGCGAAGAAGCGGCTGGTCCTGGCCGGGCTCCGCTCGGACGCGAACTATCGGAGCAACGTGGCCCTCTTCCTCGCTTCGGGATCGAACGTGAGCAACGCTGGCGCGACCCTGAAGGTCTACGATGCGAACGGGGCGTTTCTGGCATCGGCGGGAATCCCCCTGACGGTGGCCAGCCCCTTCATCCAGCTCTCGATCGACAGCATGGTCGCCAGCTCCGGCGGCGACAAGAGCAATATCTCGGTCGTCGTCGAGAACCTCGTCGGCTCACCGATCTCCGGCTACGCCACAATCGTCGATAACCGGTCGGGAGACGGCACACTCATCCAGGCCCTCCCGATCCCCTGAGATCCGTTTCCCCGAAGCCCGGAACTTCCGGGCTCACCCCTCATTACGGCCCGGGCCCCCGCCCGGGCCCCTTTTTTCTCCCCGGTGTCCCGTAAACTCGTCATGAAGTCCCCATGCCGCCGATTCCAGCAAACGAAGCCGCCTTCTCCTTCCACGACCTGACGAAGGTCTACCGCCTCTACCCCTCGCCTGGGCACCGCCTCGTGGAGATCCTGACGGGCCGGCGCCGGCACGCGGAGGTCCGGGCCCTGGATGGGGTCTCCGGGGAGGTCCCGCGAGGGTCGGTGGTCGGCCTGATCGGCGAGAACGGCTCGGGGAAGAGCACGCTGCTGAAGATTTTCGCGGGGACGACCGAGGCCACCGCGGGCCAGGTGGCGCGGTCGGGCCGGATCGCCTCGATCCTCGAGCTCGGGTCGTCGTTCCACCCGGAGGTCACGGGGCGCCGGAACGTCGTCCTCCAGGCCGCGCTGATGGGGCTGTCCCGGAAAGAGGTGGACGCCGCGGTCCCGGAGATCGAGTCCTTCGCGGAGCTCGGCGACTTCTTCGACCGTCCCGTGAAAACCTACTCGTCCGGAATGAGCATGCGCCTCGCGTTCGCGGCCGCGACGGCGGTCCTCCCCGACACCGTGATCCTCGACGAGGCCCTCGCGGTCGGCGACGGCCACTTCCAGAAGAAATGCGTCGACCGGATCTTCGATCTGAAGAAGTCCGGCCGGACCATCCTTTTCTGCAGCCACGCGATGTACTACGTGTCGACTCTCTGTGACCGTGTGATCTGGCTCAACGCCGGGCGGGTCGCCGGGGAAGGAGGCGCGCAGGACGTAGTCCTCCAGTACGAACGGTTCCTCTCCAGGAAAGAGAGCGGCACCCGGCCGGCGGCGGAAGCTCCGGCCCCCTTGGACCCCGGAAAGCACGGGAGGTTCACCAGCCTCCGGCTCGTGGACGCGGAAGGGAACGACCGCGCCTCGTTCGCGCCGCGCGAGCCGTGGGCGGTCGAGTGCCAGTTCGAGGGAGACGACCCGGCGCGACCGTTCCACCTCCACGTCTCGGTCGGGACGCGGGACCAGGTGACCTGCTTCGCGGCCGATTCGCGCCTCGACGGGGCCGGCCCGTTCTCGGGACAGAAGAGCTACCGCGTCCGGGTCTCCCTTCCGTCGCTGCCTCTAGCCAAGGGCGAGTTCGTGGTCAACGCCTACCTCGTCGACGACAAGGCGCTGGCGATCTACGACTCCCGGAGCGATCTCTCCTTCCACGTCGACGCGGAAGGGTGGAGGAGCGGCCTCTTCGAGGTCGAGGCGGTCTGGGAACGGCTGGAGTGACGATCGTCCTCCGTTCGGCCCTCCCGGCGGACTTTCCGGCCGGGGTTCGGGCCAAAGTTCCGGCCGACGCCCGCCGGGCGACCTTGAGGTCCCGGGACGCGTGGCTCGCCGCCGGCGCGGCTGGCGTCGTCGTCCTCCCCGGCGATCCGAAGGCGGCCAGATCGGAAGAGCGTCGTGTAGGGAAAGAGTGTAGATCTCGGTG
>CALFNC010000148.1 GCA_937902605.1 uncultured Acidobacteriota bacterium
GGTGCTTCGCCATGGAGATCGCGCCCGAGTTCGTGGCCGTGGGTCTCCAGCGGTACCAGGACGCCACGGGGAAGAAGCCCGAGCTCGTGGAGGCGGCGTGATGAGGCTCGTCGAAGAGGTCCTCCTCCTCATGTGGACCCATGGGTCCCCTCGTCCCGACCTGGGTCTCCCCGGTCTCCTCGTTCTCCTAGCCCTCGGCTGGTCGATCGAGGCAGTCGACGAGCGATACGGCAGCTTCCTGGTGAGAAGGATGGAGTGCTCCTGATGGCCCGCCCCACCCTCCTGATCCCGGAGACCCATCGGGCCATCGTCGCCGCGATTCGCGCCGGAGCCTTCGACTGGATCGCCGCTGAAGCGAACGGCGTCGACAGGGAGACCTTCAAGCTCTGGGTGCGGACCGGCACCCGGACGAAGCAGGAGCCCTACCTCTCCTTCGTCCGCGATGTCAGGGCCGCGAGGGCCCAGGCCCGCCTCTCCGCCGAGATCGAGATCCGGAAGGAGCAGCCGTTCTCCTGGCTGCGGTTTGGTCCAGGAAGGGAAAGAGAGGACGCCCCTGGCTGGACCGAGTCAAAAGAGGTCCGGCACTCTGGCTCGTTCGCGGTCGTCCAGAGCGAGGAATGGCTCCGGCTCGCCGCAGCGCTCGAAGAGGCACTCGCTCCCTTTCCTGAAGCCCGAGTGGCTGTCGCGAAGGCCCTCCAGGGGATTCAGGCCACCGAGACCGAGAAGCTGGCGTTCCCGCCCTCGGATGGTTCGACCGAGGAAGCTCCTGAATGAGCCTCCTTCAACTCTCCCGCAACCTCGAACTCCGCCTCGACCCGGCGGCCCTCATGCGGCATGCCGGAATGCCTCCCGACCCCTGGCAGGAGAGGCTCCTCCGATCGAAAGCCCCCCGTGTGCTTCTCCTCTGCTGCCGGCAGTCAGGAAAATCGACCGTCACCGCCGCCCTCTCGCTCCACGAGGTCCTCTTCCGGCCCGAGTCCCTCGTCCTCCTCCTCTCGCCCTCGCAGCGGCAATCCCAGGAGCTCTTCCGGAAGGTCTCGGACTTCCGGGCGAAGGTCGGCATCCCGATTTCGGTGAAGGAGGAGTCCGCCCTCCGTGTCGAGTTCGAGAACGGCAGCCGGATCGTGGCCCTCCCCGGCAACGAGGAGACGATCCGTGGCTACTCCGGCGTCCGCCTCCTCGTCGTGGACGAGGCGGCCCGCGTCCCCGACAGCCTCTACCTGAGCGTCCGTCCGATGCTGGCGGTCTCGGGAGGGCGCCTGGTCTGCCTGTCGACCCCTTTCGGACGGCGAGGTTTCTTCCACGAAGAGTGGACGGGGGAGGCCAGCTGGGAGCGGATCCAGATCACGGCGACGCAGTGCCCGCGGATCAGCGCGGCGTTCCTGAAGGAGGAGCGGGAGTCGCTTGGGGAGTGGTGGTACCGGCAGGAGTACCTCTGCGAGTTCGCCGACACGAACGACCAGTACTTCCGGACGGAGGACATCGAGCGGGCCTTCACCGACGAGGTGACACCCCTCTTCCCGCAGGAGCCCGGGGAAGGGACTGAGTCCACCGGTCCGGAAGTGACCCTGGAGTCGGTCCTGACAGACGTTCCTCCGCTGTTCCTGGAACCGAATTGATGCACTACACCGTTGGCGTCGACCTCGGGCAGGTCGCGGACTTCACGGCGGTCGCGGTCCTGCAAGAGGGGCCGAGCCGGCACTACGCCCTTCGGCACCTCGTGCGTCTCCGCAATCGCCCCTATCCCGAGATCGTCAACGGGATCCGCCTGCTGGTCCGGAGGCTGCCTGGCACGCCATGCCTGGCCGTGGACGCCACCGGTGTCGGTCGACCGGTGATCGACATGATGAGGGAGGCGAGGATCGACGCCGACCTCTACCCCGTGACGATCACGGGCGGGGACGCGGTGACTCGGGACGGTTTCGAGTACCGCGTCCCGAAGAGGGACCTCTGCTCCTGCGTAGCCGTCCTCCTCCAGACCGGGCGCCTCAGGATCGCGAGGAACCTTCCTCACGCCCAGACGCTTGAAAGGGAGCTGACTCGCTTCCGCGTGAAGATCTCTCCGGACGGGCACGACTCGTATGCCGCCTGGCGGGAGGCGGACCACGACGATCTGGTCCTGGCGGTCGCGGTGGCCTGCTGGATGAACGAGCATGGCCAGGACGGCTACCTCCGGTACATCAGGGACCAGCTCGAAAAGGCCGACGCGGCCAGGCAGTCCGGGGGTGGACGGTGACCTTCTTCGTCGGGGTCGACCTGGGCCAAGTGTCCGAGCCGACGGCGATCGTGGTCGTGGAGTCGGACACGCTGGAGAACGTCCGGACGGCCGAGATCTACGAGAAGGACTGGATCACCTATCAGCCGGTCTACCGGGGGCGGGACGGGAAGGAAACGACGAAGCACCCGCCGATCTCCTACGCCCTCCGGCATCTTGAGCGGGTGAGCCCGGGGACGGCCTATCCCGCCATCGTGGAGCGGGTCCAGAAGCTCCTCCGGATGGTCCAGAAGTCGACGCTCGCCGTCGACGTGACGGGAGTCGGGACTCCGGTGAGCGACCTCTTCCGGAACGCCGGCCTCTCGCCGTACCTGATCCAGGTGGTGGCAGGCGAGGAGGTTTCTCAGGAAGGGTCGCTCTACAGGGTCCCGAAGAAGGAGCTGGTGTCGACGGCCCAGATCCTCCTTCAGACGAGCCGGCTCCGGATCGCAAGGGGGATGTCCCTCTCGAAGCTCTTGGTCAGGGAGCTATCGACCTTCCGGATGAAGGTGTCGCTGAGCCAGAAGGACGACCCGCCGACGGTCTGGAGGGAGGGAACGGCGGACGACCTGGTCCTGGGCCTGTCGATCGCGCTTTGGATCGCAGGGCGGTACAGCGGGATCGCCTTCTCGTACTGCGTGGGGCGCCCGGAGCTCTCGTGGGGAGGTCCGTGGGGAACTCGCGGTGGCTTCTGACTTCGGGCCGTCAGTCGGAAGGCGTCTGTGAGTTCCGCGACATCTCGCCGACCGTGAGCTACTCGAGTCGTCTTTGCCTTGCATCACCGCCCCGACCTGAGCCTCATGTCCGAGAGGCGAAACGCCTCCAGGAGGACGCGATGACAAAGACCAAACCCCGCTTCACGAACCGGATCTACCGGGCCGAGCTGGGCCGGACGAGTGCGGGAAGCCCGACGCTCAAGATCATTCCCCTGAACGTCACAGGCCGTTCGGCGGGCCACCGGCAGGTCGCAGCCTTCCTCTACGAGCTAGCTTCGGAGATGGAAAAACGGAGCGACGAGCTGGCCACGAAACCGCAGTGGGTCATCACGGTCGAGCCCTATGACGCCCGCGTGATCCTGGAGCTCGCGGACGAGCGCGAGAAGGAGATCGCCAACCTGTTCCTCGCCAAGCTGCTCCTGGACCGGAACCTCGACTGAGGGGAGGAGCAGACCGATGAACGACGAGGCCAGAGGAATGAGCGAGGAGGACTTTCAGGGCTTCCTCGGCGATGCGATCCGGAAGTGGGCAGAAGAGAACGACGCGCCGTCAACGCGAGTCGACACCTACGCTGAGGTCGGCATGCTCACGAGCAACAAGGGTCTGGTGGTCCGTGTCGGGGACTCGGAGTTTCAGGTCACGATCATCCGGAGGCGCTGATGGACACCGAGAAGAAGGGCGATGTCATCTTCCTGCGGCCCGACGTCGAGGTGCACGCCGACCCGACGCGCGTGATCGGACGCCGCACGACCTGCGACAGCGACGAGCATCCGTACCTACGCGGCCACGAGGTGGTCGTCGTCGCCGTGCTCAAGAACGCGCTTCGCTCCGAGGAGCACGAGTACCTCACCACCGAGGACGCGGTGAGTGCCGCCGGCGGCGTCGGCCCGGACGACCGCCTGGAGGTCGCCCCGATCCTGCCCACGGGGAGGTTGTCTTTCGCTACGAGCGATCCCAAGGCCGAACACGTCGAAGCGTTCCGTTTCCTGGCGCACGGTCGCGCCAACTGAGAAAAGAAGGAGGACGAACATGTCGAAAGAGCAGACCACCAAGAAGAAGCCGTCCAAGAAGTCCCCGGCGGCGGGGAAGCCCGCAAAGCTGGCAGCGAAGCACCAGAAGGGCACGGAGGTCGGCGCGGTGGCGGCCCAGGGCGCCGAGACGGCCAAAGGGAACGGGAAGCCCGCCCATGCGGCGCAGGCCCGCTCCACAGCCCCCGACCCCCGTCTGCCCGCCGTCGGCACCACGATCGAGAAGCGCGACCGCCACGGGGCCGTCCGCTGCAGTTGCGCGGTCGAGGAGGGCGGGATCCATTACGAGGGGAAGGTATACGCCTCGCTCTCCGGAGCGGCCATGGCCGCGGCGAAGGACCTCGGTCTCAAGAACAAGACCCAGAACGGCTTCATCTTCTGGGGCCTCGTCAAGCCGCCCCGGCCCGAGAGCGACCCGAT
>CALFNC010000149.1 GCA_937902605.1 uncultured Acidobacteriota bacterium
GTCCCTGGTCTCTCGGAGACGCCAGTGGTGACGCAGTACTCGGGCGGCGCGTCCAACTGGACGTATCGCCTGAAGTACCCGGATCACGACCTCGTCCTCCGCCGTCCGCCCGCCGGGACGAAGGCGAAGTCGGCCCACGACATGAGGCGGGAGTTCCAGGTACAGAAGGCGCTCGCCCCTCTCTACCCCTACGTCCCGGAGATGGTCGGCCTCTGCGACGACCCGGCCGTTCTCGGGTGTGACTTCTATGTGATGCGGAGGATCCCCGGCGTCATCCTGCGGGGGAATCTGCCGCAGGGGATGTCTCTGGGCGCCGTGACGGCGCGCCGGATGGCTCTTTCGGTGATCGACCGGCTCGTCGAGCTGCATCGGGTCGACCCGAGAGCTGCCGGTCTCGAGTCGCTGGGGAAGGGACCCGGGTATGCCCGCCGGCAGATCGTTGGGTGGAGCGACCGGTACCGGAAGGCGCGTACCTGGAACGTGCCCCGATTCGAAGCGGTGATGACCTGGCTCGAGCGGAACACTCCCGACGACGTGGCCTACTGCGTCATCCACAACGACTTCCGGCTCGACAATGTCGTCCTCGATCCGGGCGACCCGACCCGCGTCGTCGGGATCCTCGACTGGGAGATGGCGACGCTGGGCGACCCGTTGATGGACCTGGGGAACAGCCTCGCTTACTGGGTGGAGGCCGGCGACGACCCCATCGGCCGCGCGATCCGTCGCCAGCCGACGCACCTACCGGGAATGCCGACTCGCCGGGAGGTCGTGGAGTACTACCTCGACCGGATGGGTCTCCCACCCATCGACGTCACCTTCTACGAGGTCTACGGCATCTTCCGGCTCGCCGTGATCGCGCAGCAGATTTACTACCGGTACCACCACGGCCAGACGAAGAACCCCGCGTTCCGGCGCTTCTGGATGCTTGTCCACTACCTCGAGTGGCGGTGCCGGAAGCTGATCCGGCGGAGGACTACCGGAGGCTTGTGACCGTCCCGGTCCCGCGGTCAGCGCCCCCAGTCGAGGCGCCGCCTAATACTTCAGGTCGTCCCCCTTCACCAGAGGGGCGCGGACGAACCAGGCGACCCAACCGAGGACGATGACTACGAAGGCCGCGACGGCGACCGACGTATCCAGGAACGGCGTGTCGGGCATCGATCCCACGAGGACGAACGCGACAAAGAGGAAGACCCCAGCCATCAGAGGCTTCCACGACACGCTTACCTCGGCGCGGCACGATCGGCAGCCGGCGGTCTTCGCCGGTCCCAGGATGACCTTGATGATCCACTTGAAGGCCGGCTTTCCGCAGACGGGACAGGTGACGTTCCACATGGTGGTTCTCCTTCGAGAGAGGATCGCCTCGAGCTCTGGGGAGGAAGGGCCGCATTCTATTCGGAGGCGGCGTTTCGGCCGGACGGCTTCCAGGGGATTGCACCGCCCGTTCGGCTGTCCTATTCTCGCGGCCCGCCGCTCCGGTCCGGAGGACAAGTCCCCGGAGCGTCGATGGAATCGACATGACCCATCTTCAGCTGGGGCTCCTCGTCGGAGCCGGTCTTCCGCTCCTCGTCGCGATCGTCCTGGTGGCCGACCGGAGAGGGTTCTTCCGGCTGGACGGCTTTCCGACCCCGCTCCGCCGGCGCACGGCGCTCGGGCTCCTCGTCGTCCAGCTGGTGCTCACCGTCCTAGTGCCGGCCATCGCCGGGAGCAGGCCGGTCGACCCCTCGAAGGTCCGGTTCGCGCAGCTGTTCGTCTCCCAGGGCATGCTGGCGGCCTTCCTCGTCCTCTGGTGGCTTCTCTCGGACCGTCCGGCATGGGCCGAGTTCCTTCGCCTCCGGTCGGCGAATCCGCTCGCGGAGGCGTGGGCCGGAGTCTGCCTTGGGGTAACCGGGTGGGGGCTCACCCTCGTCGTCGGTGTGGCGGTGGCGATCATGGCGCGCGCGGCGGACCTGCCCGTCCCGGAGGCGGTCCCCCCGCTCATCCGGTGGCTCGCGGGCCTTTCAGTCCCCGAGAAGATCCTGGTGGTCCTGTCGGCGATGACGCTCGAGGAGTTCTATTTCCGGGCCTTCTTGCAGGGGCGTCTGGGTGCCGTCACCGCCTCGATCCTCTTCCTGCTGGCTCATACGGGCTACGGCGAACCGCTCTTCTTCGTCGGGCTCCTAGCCATCACGGCCGTCCTCGCCGTCGCCTTTCGGCGGACCGGGTCGACCATCGCCCCGATCGCGGCTCACGGGACGTTCAATGCAATTCAGCTCTTCGTCGTGCTTCCGGTGCTGCTGAAGGTCCTCGACGCCCGGTAGCCATACCTAGGTCGATGGCGACCACTTCGCCGTGAGCGTGGATGGTGGGGCGGGATTCGGGTGGCCGGGCCGAGTAGACGGGGGCGATCGCAGCGGCGAGCCTCGCTGCGTCTGCGGCCGAGGCGCAGCGGACGCGCCAGAGAAACCCAACACCGGGAGACGGGTTGCCGGGCCGCTCGAAGAAGAGGATCCGGTCGTCTTGCCACGTGGCCGCGATCTCTGGGGCGGCGTCCCCGGCCCCGGCCAGGTCAAGCATATGGCCGAGAACCCACTCGCCGAAGGAATCGGTGTAGAGCGTCCGGCCTCCCGCCGGGACCTGGGCTTGCGTCGGCCGGTCGGATGAGGCGAGCCGCGCCCGGGAGGCCTTCCGGTCCGGATGGAGGATCTCGGCCGTCGTCTCCGGGGGATGGCGATAGGCCTCCTCGATTCCGGCCCAGCCGGCGCCCCGCTTCCGCCGGACCCAGGTGGTCCCAGCGGTGTATGGGAAGAGGAGCTCTTTCACGAAGAATTCCGGGACTCCATTCGCGCCGTCCACGGCGCCCGCCCCCATGAGGGAGAGGCTGGCAACCATCTCGCCGAGGATGTCCTTGCCCAGGAGCGCCCGCGACTCGGGAGGGATCCGCTCGAGGAGGACCTCCGCCATGACGACGGTCGCTTCCCCCTCCAGCATCGCCTCGAGCGCGAGGAGGGCGTCGGTGTTCTCGCGGAGCCCCTTGATCTTCCGGTCCAGGTCGAGGCGCTGGTCCTGGAGGGCGTGGGTCAGCTCGTGGGCGAGGAGCGACTCTTCCACGAGGCGGCCCGCGTCGGTCCCGAGGTCGCCGGAGACATCGGGCGCGGAGCTCCCCGCCCGCTCGGGAACCACGTAGAATTTCTTCTCGGCCGGATCGTAGAAGCCGACGACCTGCCGGGTGTACAGGTTCGCGATCCTCTTCATCAGGCCGGGAAC
>CALFNC010000150.1 GCA_937902605.1 uncultured Acidobacteriota bacterium
ATCCTCCGCCGCGTGTGCTCGCTCACGGTGACGACCGTCGGCGACAGCGCAAGGCAGGCCCGCTCCAGCAGGCGGCCAAGAAACCCGAGCCGCCCCACCCGCTCGTTCCAGTAGTCGCCCCAATACTCATGCCACGTTACGACGACAGCGCGGCCCTTCAGGCGGCCCAGGAGCCAGGCCACCGGGACGGAGAAGAACGGGAAGTTGGCAACGTCCCAGACCTCCTCCACGCTCCGGGAGAGCGGACCCAGGAGCCGGAGGCCGAACACCGCCGCCTCGGCGAATCGGCGGCGGCCACGACCATCGTAGAGCGGAACCGGCTCGCCGACGGCCACGTACCGGCACCCTGGGAGGCAGCCGACCCCCGTCCCGTCCCAGAACCGGAACCCGTAGAACGCGACGTCGTGACGGGCCCGAAGGTGCCGTGCGAGCGCGTGGTTCCGCCGCTGGACGCCGCCGGCCACGAAGGGGTAGACGACGTCGTAGACGAGGGCGATGCGCATCCGGGCTACCGCCGGGCGAGCGACAGGATGCTCAGGAAGAAGCTCGAGAAGACGACCTGCACCCCAACCGTGATCAGCGTGACCGCCGGGATCACCATCCGGAGGCTATCCGGATACGACATCTGCCCAAAGCCGACGTCGGCCCAGAAGAGGAGAGCCCGGCCGAAGAGGACGACCCCCGCGGCGAGCAGGAGAAGCCCCGCGGCAACCCCCCGCTCGAGCGAGAAGACGCGGTCCAGCTTCCGGGACATGCCCGCGTCCGGAAGAAGCCCCGCCTGGATCGCGAAGATCCGGGTGAAGAGGCCGAAAAAGCAGAGCTGGAGCCCGATGATCGTGGCCATCGAGCAGACGAGGAGCGTGTTCGTGTCGAACCGGAGCGTCCGGATGAAGACCGGTCCGGCCGTCAGGCGCAGGCCGACCATCAGCCCGAGCAGCACCAGGATCGCCCCGGGGACGAGGAACAGCCACCGCGGCGAGAAGAGGAGCATGAACCTCAGGTGCCGCCACCCGTCCCGCCAGCTACGGAGGTGGGGGGCCCGGGACCGTCCGTCGGGATGGAGTGTGACCGGGACCTCGGAGATCCGGAGCCCCGCCAGCGACGCCTTGATCACCATCTCCGAGGCGAATTCCATCCCCGTCGTCCGGAGATCGATGCGGCGGATCGCCTCGCGCGAGAACGCGCGGAGGCCGCAGTGGAAGTCGCGCACTTTCGTCCGGAAGAGGAGCCGCCCGAAGAAGGAGAGCGCCGGATTCCCGATCCAGCGGTGCATCCACGGCATCGCCCCCGGGAGAACGCGCCCGCCTCCCGCCGGCATCCGGCAGCCCATCACGAGCTCCGAGCCACCCTGGAGATGCTCTACGAACGGGGCAAGGTCCGAGAAGTCGTAGCTGTCGTCGGCGTCCCCCATCACGACCCAGTGGCCACGGGCCTGCTCGATCCCTGCCTGCAGCGCGCTGCCGTACCCCTTCTCGACGACCTGGACGACGCGCGCCCCTTCCCTCAGCGCGATCTCCGCCGAGCCGTCGGTGCTGCCGTTGTCGGCCACGAGGACCTCGCCGCGGATCCCGAGGGTTTCGAGAGCGGCGCGCGCCTTCCGGACGCAGACCCCCACGGTCTCGGCCTCGTCGAGGCAGGGCATTAGGACGGTGAGCGTCGGGTCGGGGCGCTCGTCCGGACGGGCCTTCATCGCAGCGGCCGATTATGACGTGCGCCGACGCCGGTTGCGGATCCGACGGCCGCACCGGCACGGTACGATCCGCTCCATGATGGCGGACCGGGCGAAAGGCTTCTATCGCGATGCTTGACCCCCGGCTCTTCGACCGCTCGAAGTTTCCAGAGGCGCTCCGTCTCGCCCCGGAGACAGTGGTCGTCACCCCTACCTTCTGCGAGAGCGACACTATCGCGGCACATATCGGCGCCGTCGAATCCGCCCTCCCTGGCGTCTCCCTCCTCGTCGTCGACGACGACTCTCCCGACGGTACCGCGGACGTCGTGGAGGCGCTCCGCCCGGATCACCCCCGGCTGCACCTTCTGAGGCGGCCCGGACCCCGGAGCTTCGCCGGGTCGTATCGCGACGGCATCGCGTGGGCCCTCGTCCACGGCTTTTCGCGCATCGTTTCCATGGACGCCGACGGCTCGCACGCCGCGATCTTCCTTCCCCTGCTCGTCGATCTCTCGACGGAGGCGGACGTCGCCGTCGGCTCGCGGTACCTCTTCGGCGTCAGTGTCCTGAACTGGCCCCTCCGCCGCGTCCTCCTCTCGGCCTTCGGCAACATCTACGCCCGATGGGTCACCGGCGTCCCCTGCTGGGACCTGACGAGCGGGTTCTGCTGCTACCGGGCCGACGCGCTCCGCGCCATCGACATGCCAGCCCTGCGCGCATCGGGCTACGCGTACCAGATCGAGATGAAGTACCGCCTTTGGCGGGCCGGCTGCCGGCTGGGCGAAACCAGCATCCTGTTCGTGGAGCGGCTCGCCGGGACCTCGAAGATCTCTTCGGGACGCATCACCGAGGGGCTGACGCACCCCAGGTGGTGCCGCTTCGTCCTCGGGCC
>CALFNC010000151.1 GCA_937902605.1 uncultured Acidobacteriota bacterium
ACGGCGACCACCGAGATCTACACTCTTTCCCTACACGACGCTCTTCCGATCTGTCCACCGGGATCTTCCGGAGCCCCGCGAGACCGAAACCGAGGACGACACAGGCCTTGTCGATCGACGAGTGAGCCAGCTCCGAGCAGTAGACGACGCCGGGAGGGAGCGACGCCAGGCCTGTCTTCCGGACGTCGGGGAACGCCTGCTCGCGGGCGGCGGCCAGGGCAATGAGCGACGCGCTGGAAGCCGTGTCCGCGAGCTGCCCGTCGAAGCCGTCGGGAAGCCCGACCAGGCGGGTGAGCCAGCGGACCATCCCCTGCTCCAGCTCGGTCAGGACGGGCGAGGTCCTCCAGAGGATGCCGACCTGGTTGTACCCGGCCGCCAGGAAGTCCCCGACGATGGCCGGCGCGGAGCCGGTATTCGCGAAGTACGCGAGGTACCCCGGGTGCTGCCAGTGGGTCATGTTCGGCTCGACCAGCTCGTCCAGGTCTCGCTCGATCGCCTCCCACGGCTCTCCTTCCTCGGGGGCCTCCGCCGGGATTCGGGCGAGAACCTCCCCGGGAATGGTCCGGGCGAGGACGGGGCGGGCCTCGAGCGACTCGAAGTATCGGGTGAGCCGCTCCACGGCGGCCAGGGCGAGGGGGCGGAACGGGGGATCGGTGATCGGCGTCACACTACGAGTGTAGCTGGGGTCCGGCGGCAGGTTCGAGCCCAGCTCTCGACGTGACACAATTCCAGAAGAGCGGGATCGGAAGATCAGGTCCCGGAATACAGGAGGCAACCACGTGAGATCGCTCAGAACCTCGATAATGGCGGCGCTGGCCTTGATCGTTACCCTCCCGGTCTTCGGGGACAGCCCGGCGATGAAGCAGTGGGTCCTCGCGACGGCGAAATCGGGAGGCGTCGGCGGCGCGAACTTCGTCAGCTCGCTCCGGATCGTGAACCCGGGGACGGTCAATGCGAACGTGACGCTCACCTATCTCGCGCAGTCGAACATCGACACGACGACCTGGTCCGCGACGGGCGACAACACCAGCGCGCTCTCGGTGACGGTCCAGGTGCCCGCCGGCCAGATGCTCCCGATCGAGGACGTGATCGGGAGCTTGTTCAACGGCTCCGGACCGTTCGAGATCGTCGCGGGCGGGATCAAGGTCGTCTCCGATCAACCGGTCTCGGTCCTCTCCAGGACCTACAACTCGAACGTCGTAGGCCCCCCCCCAACCTACACGCCGGGCACCTACGGCTTCTCGATCCCGGCGCAGGTGGACGACCAGGCGATCGGGGCTGGCGACACGGGCTATATCCCGTACATCGCCGCCTCTCCGGACCACAACTCTGGGTTCCGTTGCAACTTCATCATGCTGAACACGGTCGCCATCACGTCGATCGTGAACGTCACCCTCAAGAAGCAGGACGGGACGGTGGTCGGGCAGCGCGACTACACGCTCGGCAATCTTTCCGCGGCGCAGCAGGGGGACATCGCGGCGTCGTTCGGCTATGCGGGGCCCGACCAGAACCTCTTCGTCGTCGTGACGGTGAAGAGCGGTGGGCCGGTGGTCGTCGGGACGTCCATCGTCGACAACGCGATCTCGTCGCTGAACTACGCGCCGCCGACGAAGACCGTAGGCGGCGCGACGGGGATCAAGGACGGCATCTTCGCTTTCGTATTCCCCTTCGCGCAAGACCCCTACGGGCTGGCGGGACAGGTGGCCGTGTCCGGCGGGGAGGTGAAATACTTTTACGCTCCCGTGGTTCCGGGTACTTCGAGTACCTGCGGCACCCTCTGGTTGGGACAGCTCAGCCCTGTGTCCACCGGAGGTCAGACGACCTTCACTCATCAGGCCGACGGCTCGATTTCGTTCAACGGGACCGATCCGGGCACTACTTCAGGCCCTCTACCGGGTACATGGACCGGCGTCATCAGGTTGAATGGCACGACGGTCACTGGAAACGTGAATCTAACGGTTCCAACTTCGTCGTCGGTCTGTCCCGGCGCGACCGCGACCTGGAACTTCGCGGGGGCGTGGGCGGCGCCCTATTCGTACTGACCTGAGAAACGGAAGCGGCGGCGGGAGAACCCGCCGCCGTCAATTGATGGAGATCCCCGGCGCGGCGTCGTTGACGGCGAACTGCCTGGCCTCGAACGCCTGGACCGGGTAGTCCTTCGAGCCGATCACGCTGCCGTCGGGCCTCCGGACGTTGAGCCGTACGGTCACCGGGCTTCCGGTCGTCTCAACCATCCCGAACTTGTAGCGCAAGTCCTCGCTCCCTCCCTGCCGGAAAGGAAGGTCCTCAGCGTTTCGCGAGCGCCGTGATCCCGTCCACGAGCGCCTTCTCCTCGCTGTCGGTGAGGTCGGGCGCTCCCGCTCGGAAGAGGGCGAGGAAAGTCTCGACCTCGTCGGGTGTCCCGGGGAAGCCGATGTTCTCCTTCTTCCCGTCGAGGCCGGGCCGTACCGACGTCGCGACGACCGACCCCTTCGCATCGACGACCGCGTAGAACGGCAGGGCCACCCCATCGCCGCCGATGCGCGTGCGGAGCTCGTCGGCGCCTGGGTTCTCCAGCGACTTTCGGGAGCTCCTCTCGTCCACCGTCAGCCAGGCCACTTCGTAGTAGCGGTCGAAGACCGGCTTCGTGGTCGGGAGAAGGATCAGCTTCTCGAGGGCCCGGCACCAGACGCACCATGACGCGTGAAAGGCTAAGAAGACGCTCCGCTTTCCGGCTGCGGCCTTGGCCTTCTGGTAGACCGCCATGGCTGCAGGCGAAGTGGGCGCCGAGGCCTGTGCCTCGCCAGAGGCGGGAGCGGCAGGGGCCGCCGTGGCGGGGGGCCCGCCGAAGAGGAGAGCGGCGACGAGGGCGGAGGACGACAAGACGGGGCGGTTCATCCGCCCGATCGTAATCGAGGTAGGGGCAGGCACCCTCTGGTAGATTCCAGGGTAAT
>CALFNC010000152.1 GCA_937902605.1 uncultured Acidobacteriota bacterium
CTCCTGGTCGGTTACGTTTAGGTCTGGAGGCGCGGAGCACTCTCGTGGGCCTGATAGGTTCCTCAATCGGTGGACGCGGACCGGTTCCCCCGCGACCGCTGCGCAGCCTCCCCCCCACGTTCCAGATCATTTGGAACACCCGAGGTGACTCGTGGGCCTGTTAGAAAACTCCCTTCCCGAGAACGTCCTGACGACGACGGTCGACGACGTCATCAACTGGGCGCGCAAGAACTCGATCTGGCCGATGTCGTTCGGCCTGGCCTGCTGCGCCATCGAGATGATGGCCGTCGTCGACAGCCGCCACGACATGTCGCGCTTCGGCGCGGAGGTCTTCCGCGGGTCGCCGCGCCAGTCCGATCTGATGCTCGTCTCCGGCACGGTCACGGAGAAGATGGCGCCGGTCGTCAAGCGCCTGTACGACCAGATGCCCGACCCGAAATTTGTCATCGCGATGGGGAGCTGCGCGACGTGCGGCGGCCCGTACCGGACCTATGCGGTAACGCAAGGGGTCGACCGGATCGTCCCGGTCGACGTTTACATACCCGGCTGTCCGCCGCGCCCCGAAGCGCTCCTCTACGGGCTCATGGAGCTGCAGAAGAAGATCCAGAAGATGCGCGTTCTGCGCCGGGTCTCGTGACGGGAAGACCATGACTGACGAAACGCCCAAGGACCAGCCCGTCCCCGCCCCCGAGCCGAAACCGGCCGGTGACGCCCCCAAGCCGGCGTCGCCCCCCGCTCCCGCGAAGCCCGCGGCTGCGCCGGCCCCGAAACCTCCGGCCCCGGCGGACGCCTCAGGCCACCCGGTCGTAGCCGCGCTTGCCGCCGCCGTTCCGGGGGCCGTCCAGAAGGCCACGTCGTTCGTCGGCGAGGTCACTGTGGAGGTGGACCCGGCGAAGCTCGTCGAGGCGTGCCGCTACCTGAAGAGCGAGCAGAAATTCGACTACCTCGTCGACCTGACGGCGGTCGATTGGAAGGACCGCCAGCCCCGTTTCGACGTGGTCTACTGGCTCCACTCCTTCCCCAAGAAGAGCGAGCGGATCCGGCTGAAGGCGAAGGTGGCCGACGGCGCCCCATGCCCGACCGTCACCGGCATCTGGCTGACTGCTAACTGGATGGAGCGGGAAGTCTTCGACCTCTTCGGGATTCCCTTCGACGGGCACCCCGACCTCCGCCGGATCCTCACCTGGGACGGCTTCAACGGGCACCCGTTTCGCAAGGACTTTCCGCTCGAGGGGATCGACACCGGGGCGGCCATCTACCCGGACCGATTCCCCGAGGGGGGCGGCCCCTCGCCGAACGACTCCAACCGAAAGGTCGTGTCATGAGCGAGACGCCGAAGCCCGTTTCGCCCGGGACGGCGGCGGTCGTCGTCGAAGGCGGTCAGCCGCCCCTCCTCGGGCTGCAGGAGATGGAGCTGAACTTCGGCCCCCAGCACCCGTCCACTCATGGCGTCCTCCGGATCGTCATCCGCGTCGACGGCGAGAAGATCGTCTCGGCCCGGCCCGACATCGGCTACCTCCACCGGGGGACCGAGAAGCTGTTCGAGTCCGAAACCTACCCGATGGTCATCCCGCACACGGACCGGATGGACTACGTGGCGGCCGCGACCAACAACCACGCCTACTGCCTCGTGGTGGAGAAGCTGCTCGGGATCGAGCTCCCGAAGCGGGCCCAGTACATCCGCGTTCTCCTCGACGAGCTCCAGCGGCTCTCCTCGCACCTCCTCTGGCTCGGCTCGTGCGCCATGGATCTCGGGGCGATCACGCCCTTCTTCTACGTCTTCCGCGAGCGGGAGGCGATCCTCGACATCTTCGAGGACTACTGCGGCGCCCGCCTGACGCTGAACTGCATGCGGATCGGCGGTCTCCCCGCCGACCTCCCGGCCGGGTGGACCCAGAAGGTGCACGACTTCATCGAGCCCTTTGTCGATCGGGTGAACGAGTACGAGGACCTTCTGACCGAGAACCGGATCTTTCGGGACCGGATGATCGGGATCGGGGTCCTGCCGGTCGACCGGTGCATCGAGTGGGGCGTGACGGGACCCGCCCTGCGCGGCGCGGGAATGGCCTGGGACATCCGCCGGGCGATTCCGTACGAATGTTACCCAGAGATCGAGTTCGACATCCCGGTCGGCAGGAACGCCGACACGTACGACCGCTACCTCGTCCGCATGGCCGAGATGCGCCAGAGCCGCCGGATCATCCAGCAATGCCTCGCGTGGCTCGAGAAGAATCCGGGGACGGAGTTCCGCGGCAAGGTGCCTCGCGTCATCAAGCCGCCCGCAGGGGAGGCATACGCCGCGGTCGAGGCCCCGAAGGGGGAGCTAGGCTTCTACCTCGTCTCGAACGGCGGCAACAAGCCGTACCGGCTGCGCGTCCGGCCCCCGAGCTTCATCAATCTTCAGGCGCTTCCCGAGATGGTCACCGGGCACCTGGTCTCGGATCTCGTCGCCGTCATCGGGACGATCGATATTGTCCTCGGCGAGGTGGACCGGTGACGTCCGAAGGGAGCCGCTGAATGGACTCGACCTCCGTCCTCTACGTCATCGTCATCCCGGCCATCAAGGCGGTCGTCTACTGCACGCTGATGGCGATCACCGCCGGCATCCTGACGATCATCGAGCGCAGAACCCTCGGCTTCATGCAGGTCCGCAAGGGTCCGAACCGGGTCGGCTGGGAAGGCTCCCTCCAATGGGTGGCCGACACCATCAAGCTGATGTTCAAGGAGGACGTGGTCCCGAGCCGCTCCGACCGTTTCATCCACTTCCTGGCGCCCGCCCTCCTCGCCACGCCGGCGCTGGCCGTCTTCGCGCTCCTCCCATTCGGACCCGAAGTGAGCTTCCCGGTGCCTGGCCTCGGGACGGTCACGACGCCGCTCTACGCGGCCGACGTCAATGTCGCCATCCTCCTCGTCCTCGCGATCACGACGATCGGAATCTACGGGGTCATCCTGGCCGGCTGGGCGTCCAACTCGAAGTACGCGCTCATGGGCGGCCTCCGGTCGGCCGCGCAGCTCATCAGCTACGAAGTCCCGATGGGCTTCGCCGTCGTCTCGGTCGTCCTGATGGCGAACACGTTGTCGCTCCGCGGGATCATTGAGGCGCAGAAGGAAGCCCACGTCTGGTTCATCTTCCCGGGGCTTGTCGCCTTCTTCATCTACTTCGTCTCGGGCGTCGCCGAGACGAACCGGATTCCCTTCGACCTCCCCGAGGCTGAGAGCGAGCTGGTGGCCGGATTCCATACCGAGTACTCCGGCATGAAGTGGTCGTTCTTCTTCATGGCCGAGTACGCGAACATGGTAACGATCTCCGCGATCGCCACGACTCTCTTCTTCGGTGGCTGGCTGCCGCCCTTCCCGAACGTCCGATGGCTCTCGTTCCTCGGGCTCCTCCCGCCGGCCTTCTGGTTCCTCGGGAAGGTGTTCTTCTTCCTCATGGTCTACATCTGGCTCCGTGCAACCTTCCCGCGCTACCGGTTCGACCAGCTGATGGCCCTCGGGTGGAAGACCCTGATCCCGCTGTCGATCGGGAACCTCGTTCTCATTGCCCTCTTCGCCCTTTGGGGCCGGCCTGGTATCCAGCTCCTTGGCCTCCTTCTCACGATCACCGTCGGCGCCGGGTTGGCCGTCGTCTTCCGGAGGACGCCAGGGCCTCGCTCCTCAGAGACGATGGCCGCCCCGGCGGAGGTCCGCTCGTGAGCTCACTCGCCAGCGCCCTCCTCGTCGACCTGATCATCGGTCTGAAGACGACCTTCATACACCTGTTCCGTCCGGCCGACACGGTGGAGTACCCGGAGAAGGCCCGGACGCCGAGCGACCGGTTCCGGGGGATGTTCCTGCTCGACGAGGAGCGGTGCATCAAGTGCACGCTCTGCGCGATCGAGTGCCCCATCAACATCATCTACATCGACTGGCACAGCGAGAAGAACGAGGCGGGCAAGAACGAGAAGGTCCTCGACCGCTTCGACCTCGACATGAAGCGCTGCATGTTCTGCGGCCTGTGCGAGGAAGCCTGCCCGACGAAGCCGAAGTCGATCTGGCTGACGACGAAGACCTACGAGCTCTCGACGTACGAACGGAACGACGCCCTCTACCTCGACATCAAGAAGCTGACGAAATGGGATCACAACGTGAAGCCCTTCGTCCCCAGAGAAGCCAGACACGAGAAACCGGCCGGCAAGCCGCCGGAACCGCCCGCGGCCATGGCCGAGACTCTGGCCGGAGCTCCGGCCGGGACACAGAACGAGAACAAGGAGAAGCCGGCATGATGGACGGCGCAGCCTTTCTCTTCTGGGTCTTCGCGGCGGTCGTCGTGGTCGGCGCGGTCGGCGTCGTCTCCATGCGGCAGCCGGTCCACTCGGCCCTCTTCCTCCTCCTCAGCTTCCTGGGCGTCGCCTGCCTCTTCTTCCTCGAGCGGGCCGAGTTCCTCGCCGCGGTCCAGATCCTGGTCTACGCGGGCGGCATCATGGTCCTCTTCCTTTTCACGATCATGCTCGTCAACGTCCGGCGCCAGGCCGACGAGCCGTTCCTGCACGGCCGGGCCTGGAAGGCGGTCCTCGCGGGCGTCCTCCTCTAGATCGGAAGAGCGTCG
>CALFNC010000153.1 GCA_937902605.1 uncultured Acidobacteriota bacterium
GAGATCACCCGAAGGCGTTTCCTCGGAACCGCCGCCACGCTGGGCGCCGGGGCCGCCGCGACCCCCGCCGTCGCGAGCCCGCCCGTCCACCCACCGGGATGGACTGGCACCGCACGGGTCGAGAAGATCGCAACGACCTGCGAGATGTGTTTCTGGCGATGCGGCGTCCTCGCCTCGGTGTCGGGCGGCAAGGTCGTGCGGGTAGAGGGAAATCCCGACCATCCCCAGAGCCAGGGCCGCCTGTGTGCCCGCGGAAACGCGGGGACCGGGCTGCTCTACGACCCGGACCGGTTGAAGACCCCGCTGCTGCGCACCGGAGCGCGCGGCGAAGGACGCTTCAAGCCCGTCGGCTGGGACGAGGCGCTCGACTTTCTCGCCGGCCGGCTCGTGAAGCTCCGCGAGGAGCACGGCCCGGAAAGCGTCGCCTTCTTCCCGCACGGCAACGGCGCGCGGTTTTTCGCCACCTTGATGCGCGCCTACGGCACCCCGAACAGCGCCGAGCCGTCGTTCGCCCAGTGCCGCGGTCCGCGGGAGGTGGGCTACTCGCTGACGTTCGGGCAGGGTCTCGGCTCCCCCGAGCCGGTCGATCTCGAGGAGGCGCGGCTCGTCGTCCTGATCGGCAGCCATCTGGGCGAGAACGTGTTCACCTCCCAGATCACCGCGTTCGCCACGGGTCTCGCGCGCGGTGCGAAGCTGATCGCGGTCGACCCGCGCTTCTCGACCGCCGCGTCGAAGGCCGACTGGTGGCTACCGATCCGGCCGGGCACCGACATCGCGCTCCTTCTCGCGTGGATGAACGTCCTGATCGCCGAGGGTCTCTACGACAGCGAATACATCAAGACATACGCCGCAGGGTTCGACCGTCTTGCGGGCCACGTCCGGGAGTTCACGCCGGAATGGGCCGAGCCGATCACGGAAATCCCCGCCGGGAAGATCCGCGAGACGGCGCGGGCGATGGGCAAGGCGAAGCCGGCCGTCGCCGTCCACCCCGGGAGGCACGTCACCTGGTACGGCGACGACACGCAACGCGCCCGGGCGATGGCCATCCTCACGGCGCTCCTCGGCAGCTGGGGACGAAAGGGCGGCCTGTTCCTTCCCACGCCGATTTCGCGCGGGAGCTTCGATCTCCCGGACTTCCCGGATTCGAAGCGGGGACGGGCCGACGGCGCCGGGACGCGCTTCCCGCTCGCCGTCGAGGAGCTGGGAGTCACGAACGGCCTGATCGACGCGACGCTCTCGGGCGACCCCTACCCGATCAAGGCCTGGATCGTCTACGGGCAGAACATGCTCGAGAGCATCCCGCAGCCGGCCCGGACGATCGAGGCGATCGGAAAGCTGGATCTGATGGTCGTCGTCGACGTGCTACCCGTCGACCAGATCAGGTACGCGGATCTCGTCCTGCCCGAAGCCACCTATCTCGAGCGCTACGACCCGCCGACGATCGTGGAATCCGCCAAGCGGCCGTTCATCGCGGTCCGCTCGCCGGCGTGCGAGCCCCTCTTCGAGTCGAAACCGGGCTGGTGGATCGCCAAAGAGCTGGCAAAGAGGCTCAAGCTGGAGGCCTTCTTCCCCTGGGAGACGCCCGAACAGCATCTCGAGACGATCCTCGCTCCGACCGGGATCGGCGTGCGGGAGCTCGTGAGCCGTGGGGCCGTGGTCTTCCCGGGCAAGCCGTACCTCGAGGATCGCCCCCCGGTTGAGCGCTCGTTCGACACGGCGAGCGGAAAGATCGAGCTCTACTCCGAGGCTCTCGCGAAGATCGGTGCTGATCCGCTGCCGCGCTACACGCCGCCTGTCGAGCCGCCCCGGGGGTTCCTGCGGCTCATCTACGGGCGCGCGCCGGTGCATTCCTTCGCGCGAACCCAGAACAACGAGGCGCTCAGTGCCCTGATGCCCGAGAACGAGGTCTGGCTGCATGTGAGCGTCGCCCGCGACTGGGGGGTGACCGGGGGTCAGCGCATCGTGCTCGAGAACGCCGAGGGCGTGAAGAGCAGTGCGGTCCGGGTCAAGGTCACGGAGGGGATCCGCACCGACTGCGCCTACCTCGTCCACGGTTTTGGCCAGCGGTCGCGAGCCCTTCGGCGCGCCTTCGGCCGCGGCGCCTCCGACAACTCGCTGATGAGCCGGGTGAGCGTCGATCCGTTGACGGGCGGGACCGGGATGCGCGTGAACTTCGTGCGGGCCGCCAAGGCGTGAAGGGAGAGGACTCGTGGCCAGATACGCAATGGTGACGGACCTCCGCAAGTGCGTCGCCTGCCAGGCCTGCACGGTCGCGTGCAGCGCCGAGTGGGAGGTCCCGGCCGGACACGGGCGAACGCACGTTCGAACGACCCCGCTCGCCGGGGCCTTCCCGAACCTGATGTCCAGCCCCCACGTGGGTCAATGCAACCAGTGCGATCGCCCGCCCTGCGTCGAGCCGTGCCCCTCGGGCGCGACGTATCAGGACGCCGGCGGCATCGTCCGCGTCGACGGCGATCTCTGCATCGGCTGCGGTTTTTGCGTCGACGCCTGCCCCTACGAGGCCCGGTACATCAACCCACGCACGAAGAAAGTCGACAAGTGCGACTTCTGCCGGCCGCGCATCGAGCGCGGAGAGGAGCCCGCGTGCGTAGCGACCTGCACGGCCGGCGCCAAGTACTTCGGCGATCTCGAGGACCGCGACAGCGAGGTGTCCCGGTTCGTGTTCCGCGAAGGTGCCCGCCGGATGGAGACCAAGGCGGTCGCCGTGGGCCCCAACGTCTTCTATCTCGGGCGGGCGGAGCACCTCGACCTGGTCCTGAGCAGCTTCCCGCCCCGGCCCCCGCGCCTTCTCACAGCCGGCGAGGCATGGACGAAGCTCCTGAGGCCGCTCGTGCTCGTCATGGTGGGAGCGACGTTCGCGGGCCAGGCCGTGGCGTTCTTCACGCAGCTCCGCAAGGGGGAGGGCGACTTTGAAGAGTGACGCCATTCCGCTCGCGCCACTGCCGCTCACCGCTGATCAGGCCGAGACGATGCTCCAGCGGCAGATCAAGAAGCATCACGTGGCGATCATCCTCCTGCACTGGTTCAACGCGGTGACGTGGATCCTCGAGGTCGCGACCGGAGCCGCGCTCGTCTCCTCTCGCCTCTTTCGCGTCGCCCCGGACTGGTACCTCGCGATCCTCAACGGCCTGTTCGGCACGCGGGGCAATCTCCTGCGCTTCCACGTCGCTCTCGGCCTCGTCTGGATCGGCGTCTTCCTGGTTTACGGCCTCTTCGGTTTCCGCACGTATCTGCGCGGCGAGGTTCTGAAGAAGGAGATCGCCCTCGATCGGGACGACGTGCGCTGGCTGGTCGTCCGCGCCCTCCGGATCCTCGGACGCAGCGACGAAGCGCTCCCTCTCCAGGGGGTCTACAACGCCGGACAGAAGCTCTTCTCCATGGTGGTCTACGCGATGCTGCCGGTCGTGATGGGAACCGGCGTGATCATGGCCTTCAGGCTGTTCTCGCCCCGGGTGGTGGGTTGGGCGGTGGTCCTCCACTTCGCCGCCGTCGGAGCGGTCGTGGCCGGACTCGTCATCCACGTGTACATGGGAGCCGTGTTCCCGGAAGAGAAGCCCGCCTTCTTCTCGATGTTCACCGGGACGGTCGACGAGCTCTTCGCCTACAACCATCACTTCAAGTGGTGGAGGGAAGTGAAGATGGAGCAACTGGCCTGGGATCGGCAGCGCGAGTCGGCGGCGGACGTGGTCAGCACGGAGCCTCCGGTGAGCGGTGAAGAAGCCGCGCAAGAACCCCCGGGCTGAGCGGCCGTGGCGATGTGAGAGGCCCCTTCGTCTTCTTTCTGGCCCTCTCGGGGCTGCTCGCCGGCTGCGGCCGGGCGTCGAATCGAGGAGAGGGGTGCATCAATTGCCACGGCGGCCTCGAGGCCGCCTCCCGCTCGCATTCCGGCTGCGTCTCGTGCCACGGGGGCGACGCGGCGGCGGCCGCCAAGGTGGCGGCGCACCGGGGAATGCACGGGAGCGGCAATCCCTCGAGCCCCGACCGCTGGCAGCTCGCGTGCGGCTCCTGCCACCGCGATCAGGTC
Source organism: uncultured Acidobacteriota bacterium (assembly GCA_937902605.1). GTDB lineage: Bacteria > Acidobacteriota > Thermoanaerobaculia > UBA5066 > UBA5066 > CAIMWE01. Next base: position 4,046 of record CALFNC010000153.1, read on the forward strand.
GACCGGATGACGAGCAGCCAGATGTTCACGAACGCGGGGATAGATCGGAAGAGCGTCGT
>CALFNC010000154.1 GCA_937902605.1 uncultured Acidobacteriota bacterium
CACGGAAACAACACTTTACGGCGTCTATGCGCAATTATTTAAGACGCCGTGTATAGTTCCTGCCCTGTCGCTCCTGGCGGGCGAAACGGGCTCGATCTCGGGAAAGGTCGGTGATGCCACCGGGGGCGCGCTCCCGGGCGTCCTCGTTAAGGTCTCCGGGCCGCAGCTGCCCGCGGGCCGGACCGCCGCGACGAACGCCAACGGGCAGTACAACTTCCAGAAGCTCCTACCGGGCACCTACACGGTCGAGGCCTCCCTTCAGGGGCTCGGCAAGGCGTCTGTGAAGATCGTCGTCCAGGTCGACAACGACGTGCAGGTGCCGCTGACCCTGAAGCAGGGGGCGGCTACCAAGGTGGTGGTCACGGCTGGTCTGGCCGAGATCGACAAGAAGTCGACCGAGGTCAGCAGCAACTTCTCGCCGGAGGAAATTCGCCAGATCCCGATCGCCCGTACCTACCAGGGTCTCCTCAACCTGATCCCGGGCGCCCCGGCCGACACGTCGGGAATCGGGATGGTGGCGGTTGCCGGCGGCACGCGTCAGGACAACAAGTACCTCATCGACGGCGTCAACATCACGAACCCGGGCTATGGGGCGCTGATCACCGACACGAACGAGCTCGACATCGCCGACGTCAACGTGAAGAACGGCGCGATTTCGGCCGAGTTCGGGCGCACGAACGGCGCGATCATCAACGCCGTCACGAAGTCGGGGACGAACACCCTCAAGGGGAGCGCGCGGTTCGAGATGAGCCCGGCGTCGTGGGCGGCCAAGAACTCCTCCGGCGTCGTCACGCAGGATACCGACCTCTATAACGGCGCGGCCAACGTCGGTTTCCCGATCATCAAGGACACGCTCTTCGGTTACGTTTCCGGCCGGTACGGCCAAACCACCACGAGCGGGCAGTCGGCCACGATCGGCGGGGTCACCACGACCCAGCCTGACACCACGACGAAGGCCGGCGACTACTTTGGCAAGCTGACGGCCTTTATCGGTCAGACGCTGCTCATCAACGCCGGGTTCCGCGGCCTCCCGAACAAGACCGAGAACGGATACAACTCGGTGTATGACGCCGCCTCGGCGGCCTACGGCTCCGACGACACGAACTACGTCGGGAACCTCACGGCCGACTGGTTCGTCGACAAGAACACCAACGTCGAGTTCAAGTACATCCACTACACCGAGGACGGAACCTCCCAGGCCTCGACGATGCTGACCGACCGGCCGATGACGGTCGACCCGACCAACCTCCAGAAGTACGGTGCCTACGGCGACCCGGCCCGCAACGGCGGGAACAGCGGCGTCTACGCGTTCGCCAACAACGGCGAATCGTACAAGCGCGACGAGATCAAGCTGACCGCCAGCAAGTTCTTCGACATCGGGCAGACGCAGCACAACTTCAAGATCGGCGGCGGCGCGGAATTCACCGATTACGACTTCATCCGGACCTCCAACGGCTGGGGGACGATGACCTACCAGACCACCACGGTGAACGGCGCTTCGACGCCGGTCGTCCGGGCCCGGTACTACAACCTCCAGCCCGTCCAGAACGGCAAGACCCGGACCTACTCGGCGTTCCTCCAGGACACGATGACGTGGGATCGGCTCTCGGTCACCGCCGGCGTCCTGGCGAACTACGACGACTTCGCCCAGATCTGCCAGGTCGGCCTCGTCTGCGGCTCCGGCATCACGACGAGCACGACTCGCTACAACTTCATGACTTTCGGCTGGAAGGATCAGATTCAGCCCCGCCTCGGCGCCGTCTACAACGCCGACCTTCTCAAGGGCGACAAGATCTACGCAAACTACGGCGAGTACGCCGGCCTCGACCAGAAGTCGACGGTCCGTAGCTTCGCCCCCTTCCGGATCCGCGAGGACCAGACCTACTTCTACCGGAGCGGTCCGAACGCCGGCCAGTGGATCCGCGACGAGATCCGCGGCTCCTCGTCCGGCAAGTACATTCCGTCCGACCTGAAGGCCCCCTACCAGCAGGAGTTCGTCTTCGGCTACTCGGCCCCGGTCTCGAGGGACGTCGCGTTCGACATCCACTACCAGTACCGGAACCTGAAGGACCCGTTCGAGGACACCCCGATCGATCCGGTCAACTGGCAGAGCTCACTCTTCCAGGCCATGACCTACTCGAACGCCAAGCGGACCTATAACGGCGTCACCCTCGATGTTACCAAGCGCTATTCGAACAACTGGTACGCGAACCTCAGCTACACCTACAGCACCCTCCGCGGCAACTGGGACGACGACTACGCGAACCTGCAGTTCAACACCTCGTCCTATCTCCAGGACGAGCCAGGCTGGGACTACGCCGACCCGAACCGGAACGGCAAGCTGGGGCAGGATCGGCCGCACATCCTGAAGGCGATGGCGAGCTACGACATCATGGGCTTCACCTTCGGCGGCTTCTTCCGCTTCCAGAGTGGCACGCCCTGGGAGGCCCGCGGCGCCACGTGGAGCACGAACTACGGCCGGTATCTCGAGCAGGCCGGTTCGCGCCGCCTCCCGAGCTGGACGAACTTCGACCTCCTCGGAGCGTACACGTTGAACCTGGGCGGCGAGACGACGGTCCGGCTGGAGGCGCGCATCCGCAACGTCTTCAACACGCAGGCGGTCCTGAGCGTCAACAACGTCCTCTACAACGATCCGTACAACGCCTCGGTCGGGCCTAACTATCCCGGCTGGGTCCTCTCTCCGCAGGGCACGTCGCAGCCGAACGCGCTATTCGGCACGGCCACTTCCTGGGCCCCGCCGCGGCGGTTCACCCTTTCCGCCCTCCTCTCGTTCTAGAGAAGATCTCCTCGGTGGAATCAAGGGCCCGGCGATCGCCGGGCCCTTTCCCTATTTGCCATCCAGGGCGCGGAGGAGCGCCAGGGCTTTCTCGTACCCTGGCTGGAGGGCGAGTGCCTCCTGCGCGAGCGTCCGGGCGCGGGAGATATCCCCTCGCTCGGCCAGGACGGCAGCCAGGTTCAGCCGGGCCTGGGCGCTCCCCGGGTCCAGCTTCACAGCCGTCTCGAGGTCGGCCATGGCCCCGGCCGTATTTCCCGCGAGCGTCCGCTCGACACCCCTCCTCCCGTGGACGAGGGCAAGGACCTTCTCGGGCTCGGGCTGGTGGGAGTCGATCGCGAGGGACTTCTCCAGGGCGGAGATCGCGGCGTCCAGGTTTCCGTTCATGGCCCACGCCTGCCCGACGCGGAACCACATGACCCCGGGCTGCGGGTGCGTCTGCGAGAGAGGCTCGATCCGGGTCGAAGCTTCCCGGGCGGCCCCCGTATCGATCAGGTGGAGCACCCAGAGCGTCTCCTCGTCGGCGGAGCCGTCGTAGAGGCTAGTCGGCCAGAGGGAGAGGGCGGCCAGGGGGAGCGCGACGCAGGCCGCGAGGATCGGGTGGCGGAATTCCCGCGCCCGGATCGACGCGGCGATCAGGGCGATCGCTCCACCCCCCGCCGCCGCGAGCGGGACGTAGAGCGGCAGCCGGTAGCGCGTCGCCACGAAGAAGGCGGCGACGAGGAGGATGTAGGCAGGCACGAACGACCCCCAGACCGCGAACTCCCTCGAACGGACGCGGGAGGCGCCGGCGAGGCCGAGCGCGAGGCCGGCCCCTCCTAGGGGGACGAGGAGCCACGGACCGACGACCAGCAACTTCAGAAGGAGGCTTTCCTTCCGGTACCAGGGAAACGAGAAGTTGAGGGGCGCCTCATCGCCAGATAGGACGTACCAGACCTTTCGCATGAAGAGGCTGGCGGCGGCGCCAGGTTCGCTGCTGATCCAGCTCCAGGCCTTGGCCGCGAAATGAGACGAGACCTCCCGCGTCGACAGGGTCCGCCCCGCCTCTTTTTCGGCGACCTTTCTCGCGTCGCGTGACTGGCCGGCGATCGACGGGGTGATCCCATCCAGCCATCGGTACGTCCCGTCCGCTCCGGGACCGTTGCCGACGAGGAAGTTCAGGCCGCCGTGCGAGGAGATGAGCACCGGCTCCCCGGCGACCGCGACGTTGCGGAGCGTCGCGGGGGCGATGCCTAAGAGGGTTCCGAGGGTGAGGGCGCCCGCCAGACGGCTGCCCTCGCGGAGGCCGCGGGCCGCCACGACGAGGAGAGCCGCTACCGCAGTCCACGGCAGGACGTTGGGCCGGTTGAGGGCGAAGAGCCCGAGCGCGAGGCCGGCCAGAACGTAGTCCCTTGCGCGGTCGCGCGGCGTTGCCCGGACCACGAGCCAGAGCGCAAGGGCGGCGAGGAACGGGTCGAGCGCCGCCTGCAGAGGGACCGATTCGTGGAAGACGACGACGCCGGTGAGGGTGAGGAGGACAGCGGCGGGAAGGGCCGCGGCGCCGCCGAAGAGGCGCCGGGCGGTATCTCCCGTCAGCCAGACGGCGGCGGCGCCGAGGAGCGCCTGGACCGCGAGGACGGCCCCGAGCGCCCCCCCGGTGACGGCGAGGACGAGGGCGACGAAGTAGATATAGAGAGGCGAGACAAAGAACGGATCGGGCACGGAGCGGAGCAGAAGGTCGCCTCCCGCCACCTGGCGGGCGAGGTCCACATAGACGCCGGTATCGAGCCCCCCGTCGGGCCGGAGGAGGGGGTGGTCGGCGAAGCCCGAGACAGCGAGCTCACGGACCGCCAGCGCCGCGGCCGTCACCACGAGCAGCGCGACGGAACGGGACCGATTCGCCATCGCGCGGATCTTACCGGCGGCAGGGCCGTGGGCCGTTGCTACACTCGGGTCGTGGCAGCGCTCTTCATGGGTATCGACGGCGGCGGGACCCGCACACGGGCCGTCGTCTGCGGGACGGACCTGGTGGTCACCGGGCGAGGGACGGCCGGGCCCTCCAATGCCTCCCGGGGGTCTCTGGCGCACGTCATGGAGGTCGTCCACGAGGCGATCGACGACGCCCTCTCCGCAGCCGGAGTCGAACAGGGCGAGGTTCATCGGATCTGCTGCGGCGTCGCCGGAGTGGACGCGACAGGTCTCCGAGATCGCCTCCAGCGGGGGCTCGAGAAGATCTTCGGCTACGGGCGGATCCAGGTGACGAGCGACGCCCAGATCGCGCTCGCGGGAGCCACGCACGGGCCCGTCGACAGCCCGGCGGTCGTCCTCATCGCCGGGACCGGCGCGATCGCCTTCGGGCGGAATGCGAAGGGGGACGAGGCCCGGGCCGGCGGCTGGGGGCCGCTGCTCGGCGACGAGGGCTCGGGGTACGCGATCGCGAGGGAAGGCCTGATGGTGGTCGTCCGGGAGCTGGACGGCCGCGGCCCAGCGACGCTCCTCCGGACGAGCGTCCTCTCGTCCGAGGGGGTCGGCTCGCCCGCGGAGCTCCTTCAGAAGCTCTACCGGGCGGACGGCGGGCCCTCGGAGTTGGCCGCCTTCTTCCCGCTCGTCCTCGAGGCGGCGCGCCAGGGAGACGAGCGGTGCCGGCAGATCTTCCGGCGGGCCGGCGAGGAGCTCGGCCTGGCCATCTCGACGGTCGTGCGGAAGCTCGGGATGGAGGAGACCGCCTTTTTCGTGGCGACCGTCGGCGGCGTCTTCACGGTGGGGGAGCTGATCCTCGACCCGATCCGATCGGTCCTCGGGCCGGTCGCGCCAGCCGCCCGGGTCGGTCCGGCGGCCTATCCGCCCGAGATTGGCGCCGTCCGGATCGCGATCGCCGCCGACGCGGAGCCCTGCGCGACGTGAGCGGCAGGATGGGAGGCATCCAGGGAGTCCTTCGCCGGATCCACGAGTCGGACGGCGCGGCGTTCGAGGCCGTCGGGGCCGCGCTCCCCGAGCTGACGCGGGCGGCCGAGGCACTGTCGGCGCGGCTGGCGGCGGGAGGGCGATGGTTCAATGTGGGAGCGGGGACGAGCGGGCGCCTGGGAGTACTGGACGCCGCGGAGCTGACTCCCACCTTCGGGGTCGACCCGGGCCTCGTCGTGGGCCTCCTGGCCGGCGGGGCGGAGGCGATGTTCCGCGCTGTCGAGGGGGCGGAGGATGACGAGGCGGGCGGGGGACGGGACCTCAC
>CALFNC010000155.1 GCA_937902605.1 uncultured Acidobacteriota bacterium
CTCTTTCCCTACACGCCGCTCTTCCGATCTCCTTCACCCGCACGTGGTCGCCATCCCGTTGTTCCTCTCGCTGGCCGCGTTCGCCGGCCGCGTGAAGGGGGCGTTCGGGATCGCGGTCGACGCGGTCCTCCTCGGCTCCCTGCTGTCCGCGAACCCGTGGGACCTCCCCGCCGCGCTGCTGATCGTGGGCGCCGGGAACTTGGCCGAGAGGGAGTTCCGTCCGGCCCTGCTCCGCTCCATCGCGACGGTCGCCGGGGGCGTCGTGGTCCTCGTCCCGTTCCTCGCCTCGCCGCACCCCAGCTTCCAGGGGCTCAGGACTGTCACGCAGAAGACGACCGCCCCCGAGGCGTTCCTTCACTTTGGCGCGCTCCTCATCGTCCCGGCGCTCGCGGCCGGGGTCGCGCTCGTCCGCTCCCGCACTAGGGACGACGAGAAGCTCCTGGCCGCCACGTTCTTCCCGGCTTTCTCGCTCCTCGTGGCGGTTCTCACGCAGCGGCCCGTCCTGGGCCTGGCGCTCGGCTTCGTCCTCGCCGTCCTCTACCTCGTGCCGAGGACCGAGGGCGCTCTCCGCTCCGGGTTCCTCCTCGCGGCGTGCGGCGCGGTGCTCGCCGCCATCCCGGAGTTGATCGCGGTGATTGACCCATACGGCGAGGCGATGCACCGGATGAACACCGTGTTCAAGTGCTACGCCGGTGCGGCGCTCCTCCTCGCCCTGGCGACCGCGCTCCTCCTGCCTCTCCCGCTCTCGTCGCGCCGGGCGCCGCGCATCGTCAGGGTCGTGCTCGTCCTGGCGCTCGCGGCGGCCCTCGTCCATCCGGTCAGCATCGCTCTCGCCCGGACGCGGGGGAAGAACGGGACACTGGACGGCCTGGCGTGGATGAGCGCCGAGGCCCCCGGCGACCGCGCGACGGTCGATTGGCTGCGCCGGAGCACTCCCCCGGACACGCGCCTCCTGGAGGTCTCGGGCGGCGCGTATAGCGACCACGGCCGGATGGGGACGTTTAGCGGGCGCCCGACGCTCCTGGGCTGGGCGGCTCACGAGGGGCTGTGGCGCGGCGATGCGGGAGGGGCGGAGGTGGCCAGGCGCCAGGCCGAGATCAAGACCGTCTACACCTCCACCGACCTCGCGGCAGTGCGGGAGATCCTGGTGCGGCGCCGGATCCGCTATGTCGTGACCGGTCCGCTGGAGCGGAAAGAGTTCGGGCCAGACGCGTTCGCGCTCCGGCAGTCGTTCCGCGCCGCGTTCACGGCGCAGGGGACGGAGCTGACGGAGGTTGGCCCGTGAGCCCGGCGGTCCTCGCTGGGACCGGCCCCGGCCCTGTGACCCGGCGCGAGCGGCAGCTATGGGGAGCGCTCCTCCTCGTTGCGCTGCTCCTGCGGCTGTTCGCCCTGGGGGACCGGCCGCTCCACCATGACGAGTCGATCCACGCCTGGTTCTCCGACCACTTCCTCCATACCGGCGAGTACAAGTACGACCCCGTTTACCACGGCCCGATCCAGTACTTCGCCGTCGCCTCCAGCTTTCTCCTTCTGGGGGGCTCGGACTTCAGCTCCCGGCTCCCGGCGGCGCTGGGGGGGACGGCGCTGGTGGCGATGGCGTTCCTCCTCCGCCGCCGCTTCGGGGTCCGGGCCGCCTTCGCGGCCGGCGTCCTGACCGCCTGCTCACCGAACCTCCTCTACTTCACCCGATTCTGCCGTGAGGACGTCTGGAGCCTCCTCGGGACGGCCGGAACGCTCCTCTTCTTCGACGAGTGGCTGGCCACCCGGCGGCTGCGGGACCTCATGGCCGCCTCCGTCCTCGCGGCCGTCGCCTTCGCGTCGAAGGAGAACTTTTACGTCCTCCTCGCGCTGCTGGTCCCTTCCATCGCAGCGGTGTTTTGGGAGCCGGGCGAAGGAATCGTCTTCTGGCCTCGGATCCGGAGGCTGGTCGAGTTCCTCGAGGCGACCACGATTGCCCTCACGGGGGCTTTGCTCCTCTTCTTCGTCGTTTCCGAGCTCTGCTACACGCTCTTCCTCGTCCACCCCGAGTCGGGCAACCCGGCGTTCCAGGCGATCTCCTACTGGTGGGGCCAGCATTCGGTCGAGCGAGTGGGCGGCCCGAAGACGTATTACCTGCCGCGCCTCGTGCAGTACGAATTCGCCCTCCTGATCCCCGCCTTCCTCTGGGTCTGGAAACGGCGACGGGAGCTGGGGGGAGTGGAGCGCTTCCTCGTGACCCTGGGCGTCACCTCGCTTGGGATGTACGCCTATCTCGGGGAGAAGACCCCGTGGCTCATCGTCCACCAGATTTTCCCGTTCGTCCCGCTCGCCGGGGCCTTCTGGGCGGAACTGTTTTTTAGACAGCGGCCGCGTGACGGCTTCGACCCGCCCCTCCTCGCGGGCCTGGCCGTTGGGGCGGCGTCGCTCGTCACGGCGGCGACGCTCTGCTTCGCATACCCGGCCCTGACGCCCGCCGTCACGAAGGCCGAGTCGGTCGTGTACGTCCAGACCACGCCGGAGCTCAAGCGGCTCGTGAAGGAGATCGAGGTGGCGGCCGCCGCGGGCGCGGCCCCGGCCGCCTCCGTGCAGGGGGAATCGGGTTGGCCCCTCAACTGGTACCTCCGCAAGGTCCAGGTCGACTGGAGCCTCCCGGTCGAAGGGCGGCTCCCTCCGTTCGTGGTCGTCGACGCCGACAAGGCCCAGGAGGCGAGGGGAATCCTCGGAGCCGCATACAAGGAGGAGGAGATCCCGCTGCGGGCCTGGTGGATTCCGGAGACCTCCTTCCGCCCGCTCCAGCCGACGCCGCTCCAGTTGCTGAGGTACCTCCTCACGAGGACCCCGTGGAGCGTCGTCGGAGCGCAGCAGATCACCGTCTTCCGGAGGGTCCAGTCGCCGTGAAGCCAGAGCTGTCGGTCGTCCTCCCGGTCTTCAACGAGATCGAGACCTTAGGCGAGCTGCGGGCGCGGCTCCTCTCAGTCCTCGACGAGTGCGGCCGGTCGTTCGAGATCATCTTCGTCGACGACGGGAGCCACGACGGATCGTTCGAGCGGATGGCCGCCTTCGCGCGGGAAGATCGTAGGATCCGCGCCGTCCGGCTGTCGCGAAACTTCGGGCACCAGATGGCGCTGACCGCCGGCGTCGACGCGGCCCGGGGCCGGCTCGTGGCCGTGATGGACGCGGACCTGCAGGATCCGCCGGAGCTGCTGCCGGAGATGCTCGCGAAGGCCGACGAGGGGTTCGAGGTGGTTTATGCCGTTCGGGCGGCCCGCGAAGGGGAGGGGGCCTTCAAGAAGGCGACTGCCCACCTCTTCTACCGGCTGATGCGCCGCTGGACCAACGTGGCGATCCCGGTCGACACGGGAGACTTCCGCCTCATGGGGCCGAAGGCCCTGGCGGCGTTCAGGTCTTTGAGGGAGCGGCACCGCTTCATCCGCGGCCTCACCGCCTGGGTCGGGTTCCGCCAGACCGGCGTCACCTACGTCCGCCCGGCGCGTGTCCATGGAGAAACGAAGTACCCCCTCCGGAAAATGGCCAAGTTCGCCCTCGATGCCCTCACGTCCTTCAGCTACGTCCCGCTGCAGCTGGCGACCTGGCTCGGGTTTGGCGTCAGCGCCTTCTCGTTCTTCTACATCCTCGTCGTCCTCGTCCTGAAGGTCCTCCACATCAACGTCCCCGGGTGGACGACGCTGATGGTCTTCATCCTCCTGATCGGCGGCGTCCAGCTGATGCTGATCGGCGTGCTCGGGGAGTACCTGGGGAGGATCTACGAGGAGGTCAAGGGGCGGCCGCTCTACCTCGTCGCCGAGGTGGTGGAGGACCACGAGGAGGAGGTCACCGCTTCCGGGCCAGCTTGAGGCTGACGACGCCGGCGCTCCCCGAGTTCACGACCCACAGCCGTCCCGCCGCCTCGTCGAGGGCGAGCCCCATCGGCCGCGAGAAGGGCCTCTCCTCGTCGTCGCGGCTCCTGGTCCAGAGCGGCTTTCCGGTCCGGTCGAGCGCGAAGACCTCGCCGTGAGCGGGGTCGGTCGCGTAGACGGTGCCATCGGCTCCGGCCGCCAGCTGCGGCTCAATCGCCCCCTGCCAGGCGGGGCTCGCCCACCGCGCGACGAAGCGGCCCTCGGCGTCCAGAACCTGGATCCGGGAGTTCCCGGTGTCGGCGACATATACCGCCCCGGACGGCGCGACCGCGATGCCGACCGGGCTCGAGAAGGCGTCGGGGCCGTCTCCCCGTTTCCCGACGATGAGTGGGGGCTTCTCGAGACCCTCGAACCGGAGGACCCGGTGATTGCCGGTGTCGGACACCCAGATCTCGCCATGGAGACCCACGGCGACGCCGCGCGGACCGTAGAGGCCGGTGGCGGAGCCCTTCCACGCCCCCGTGATGTCGAACTCGGCGACGCGGCCGTTCCAGGTGTCGGCGATGACCACGCGGCCGCCGCGGATGGAGATCCCGCATGGTTCCTTCAGGCCGTTAGGACCGTTGCCGCGCCCTCCCCATCCGCCAAGGTAGGTTCCCGTCCGGTCGAACACTTTGACGCGCGAGTTCCCGAAGTCGGTGACCCAGATCCTCCCCTTCGCGTCGACCGCGGCCGCGCGCGGCTCTTTCATTCCGCCGAAGGGAGGGCCGTCCGGGGTCCCCTTCTCGGCGATCGCCGGCGGCTCCTCGGCCTCGTCGGGCGGAGGGCCCGGGCGCGGCGGCTCGCTCCTCGCGACTTCCTCGCGCCGGGGCTGGATCACTCCCTCGGTCTCGCCGCCGACGACGCGGTAGACGCGGGTGTCCCGGTTCTCGTAGGCGAGCTCGAGCATTCCTCCCTCCCCGAACTTCTGGAGACCTTCGGCCGGATAGGTTTCACGCTCGAGGCCTCCGACCCAGACGTAGCCGACGTGGTACCGCCGGAGGAGCGGTAGGGCGACCCGGAGGTCCGGGCTGGAGTAGATCCGGGAGACCGCTTCGCGGCGGGTCTCGATCTCAGGCCGCGAGTTCCCGCGCTGAAAGACGTGGTGCTCCCACCCGAGGACCGTCGGCAGACCGGTCAGCATCGAGATCCGCCCGAACTCCTGATATGGCGGCCCCTGCGCCTCGAGGACGACCGGCGTTCCGCGGATGGACCGCTGAGCCCAGGCGATGGCCCGGGCCTCTCCCGGCCTGGTCTGATCGAGATAGGCGAGGCCGTCGAGCGTCGGCAGCGACGCCGTTCCGGTGAAGGTCGGGCGGGAGTCTGCGATCGCACCGCGCCCCGCGGTGAGCGTGGTGAAGAGCGACCCGGCGGCCAGGAGGGCGAGCGCTACTCGGGCGGGCCAGGGCCATCGCTCGACCGGAGCGCGGCCTCTCCCGAAGACGAGGACGGCGGTGCCGACGGCGAAGACGAGCCACGCCTCCAGGTAGAGCTTGGCGAAAGTGTTCATCCGGTCGATCAGGTAGAGCCGCTGCGCGAAGAGGACGAGAAAGAACCCGGCCGCCACGAAACCGCACGCGAGGCGTTCGTCCGGCCGCTCCGCTCCCCACGTCGCGGCGAGGAAGGCGACGAGCCCCGCGGCGGCGAGGACGTCGGCGGAGCGGAGGATGACGGCGGCGAGGCACGTCGCGGCCACGAGGCCCACGAGCACGCGGCGGGCCGGGCGGCTCGAGAGCGCCCGGTCTTCCCGGGCGGCGAGAAACCACCACCCAAAGGCGAGAAAGAAGAACAGGCCGAAGACGGACAGGACGTCGACAAGCGGCGCCGGGGGCTCGCCGTTCCAGCCGATATCGGGGCGGCTGCCTCCGCTCGGCCAGAGCGGAACGGCCGTGACGAGGGCCGCGGCCGCGATAGCAGCGAAGCTGAGGCCGGCAGCCGCGAAGCTGAGGCCGCTAGCCGCGAGGCTCCGGCCGGTCGCCGCGGCGGACGATGAGAACGGATGGGACGAGAACACGAGAAGGACGGCGGTCAGGAGCAACAGCCCCGCGAGGAACGGGGCGTCCCACGCGTTCGTCAGCGCCTGAGCGCCGGCGGCGGCGCCGAGCGCGGCCCCGGCCACGAGGCGGTGCCGCAGGTCGTCGCCGTCCGCGTGGCTTCTCACCAGCTCGACTGCGCACGCCGCGACCAGGAGGAAGAGCGGCATGGCCAGGACGTGCGCGTGGAGGTCGGCGAAGACGAGGCTCCAGAACGGGTACTCGTTGATGGTGTCCTTCACGACCCGGCTGGTCGCCCAGAAGTAGTTCCAGTCGAGCGGGAGCCCCTTCGGCCGCCGCATCACGAGCCACTCCCGGAGTCCGTCGAGGTTTCCCGCCAGCGCCACCATCGTCGCCGCGGCGAGGCCAGCGCGGATCCTCCCGCCCCACGCCGCCGCGAGCGAGAACGCGCCCTGAGCGATGAGCCCGCCCAGGAGGCCGAAGGCGAGGTTGAACGTCAGGCGCGTTGGGAGGCCCGTCAGGAGCGTCAGGAAGGCGACCGACTGGTGGCCGAAGGTGTAGTAGCCGAGCGGCGCCCCCGAGAACCAGGGGTCTGAGGTGGGGAGCGTCCGGGCCCTCACCAGGATGTTGAGGATCGAGAAATCCATCGGCTTCTCGCCCCACAAGATCTCGGGGTTCATCGCCCGGAACCCCAGAAAGATGGCGAAGCCGAGGAGGAAGATCCCCTCTCCGACGAGGAGAAGCCGGGCCCGCTCCCTCACGAAGCGCCCGATCTCGCGCCGGACCGGGAGCGCCAGGATCACCGACACGGCGCCGAGGGCGAGCAGGCAGAGCCAGGCAGCCGCTCGTCCGTTGGCGACGACGCCGGAGCGGACCAGGACCGACATCACATACGTCGCAGCCACGAGCCCGACCGTCCGGGCAAGGCCGAGTCCGCGGTCGGCCAGGTGCGGGAAGAGCCGGAAGGCGATCGGGACGGCAAGCACGCCGAGCGCGAGGATCGCCAGGAACCACACGAGCGCGGCATGGAGCGAGCCCGGCGTTTCGTCGTCCGCGGCCACGGCGGAAACCTGCTCGACGTCGCGCTGGACGTCGGGCCGGACGGGCGCGGTGACGAGGCGCTGAGATCGCGGCAGCTTTTCCCACTCCCAAATCGTCGGCGGCGTGTGGGGGATCGCCGCCATGAGGAGCTGCCGGACGCGCGACTCGGAGAACTCCTTCGTCTTCTGGAAGAGCAGGACGCGCGGGTGGTCGTAGACGGTGAACTGCTCTTCCGCCGCGTCGTCGCAAAACCGGAGGGGCCCGAGAGCGGGGTACGACGTGAATTCGGCGGCCCGCTGGAACCCGAGCCGCCCCTCGAATAGAGCCTGGTAGTAGGCGACCGACATCGGGTAAACGTCGGGGATCCGCGTCAGGTTGGCGTAGACACGGTTGCTCGTCACGGCGACCCAGTCGGCGTTCCGGAGGGACGTGACGATCTCGTCGACTTTCTTGGCCTCGTCCGGGTACCACATCTGGAGCACGGGGCCCTCGTACCCGATCGCCTCGCGGTCCTTCACCGAGAAGGGGAGCCCGTCGTCCCACGCCTCGTTGGCGAAGCGGGCCGGCGGACGGACATGGTCGAGGATCCAGCGGGAGGCCGCGACTCGCGGGTGGGGGCGCGTGTAGATCGCGCTGAAGGCGAGCCCGGCGAGGACCGTCCCTCCCAGGATCCAGGCCGGAGCCGACCGGGCGAGACGGGATTTCCTCCAGGCCGCGGTCTCGAACAGGAAGACCGCCGTGAGGACTGCGAGGACGGGGTAGGTCGGGAAGAAGTACCGGATCGACTTGACGAGAGTCGTCCCATGGTAGAGGGCGAGGATGGTCACGTAGAGGGCGAGAGGGGCGAGGGGCCAGCGCGGACGCTTCCAGACTGCAAACGCCGTCCAGACCAGGGCCGCGAGCGCGGCGAGGCCGAAGAACGGCCCGGCTCCCCAGAAGACGAAGTTGGCGACCGGGAAGAGGGGCGTCCGGTCCGCCCACTGGAGCGCCGGCGGGAAACCCGCGAAGCTACTCGAGAGATTCGCGAGGTTCCGGAGGTCGGCGAGGTAGCGAGGATCCAGCTTGAAGGAGAGCGGGCTCGGGCCGAGGAAGACATACGGGAGGAAGGACCGGATCGCGACGGCGGCCCCCAGGACCGCCAGAAGGAGACCCGTCGCGCCATCGACCCAGCGCCTCGCGCCGCTCCTTTCCGTGTCGGGCGCGGCCGGATCGGGGCCGAGAACGCGAAGGAGGGGGGCGATCCCGAGGGGGCCGAAGAGAGCGAGCGCCGGCACTTTGCAAGCCACGGCGAGGCCGATCACCACGCCGGTCGCGAGGTCCTGCCGGCGCGTCGACCGCCCCTGGGCGATCCGGACGCACCCGAGGAGCGCAAGGAGCGAGAAGGCGGCCAGGAACGTCTCGACCGTCCAGAAGTGGGAGCTCTGGATCGCCAGCGGCGAGAAGGCGAAGAGGCCGGCGGCCAGGAGGCCGTAGGCGCGGCTCGTGAAACGTCGCGTCAGCCGGTAGACGAGCCAGACGGAGAGGAGGTCGAAGAGCGCCGACAGCGCGCGGCCGACTTTGTAAGCCCCGCCGTACCCCATGAGGCCGACCGCGTGCGAGACGGCCTTGGTCAGGAAGAGGGGGAGGGTTCCGTAGACGAACGAGCCCTCCCCACGGTTGTACGGGTTGAGCGGGGAGCGGGCGGAGTCGAAATAGCTCCAGACCCCGGAGGGGGCCGTGATCTTCTCCTCCACCATCGAGATGAACCGCTCGTCCGGGTGGAGATGGTGGCCGTCGTCCCAGTCGAGCCCGTAGAACCGGAGGAGAGCGGCGACCAGCATCATGCCTGCCAGGACCCGTCGCGCCCGGAAGCGGTCCAACGTCGAGGGGAGCCACGAGTGAAGGCGACCGGTCAGGAGGCTCAAGGGGTCACAGTGTAATAGTGTCTCCTAGTGAGGATCCTCGTCGCCCTGACCTACTACCGGCCCCACACGAGCGGCCTGACGATCTACGCGGAGCGGCTGGCCCGCTCCCTGGCGGCGCGGGGACACCGGGTGACGGTGCTCACCTCGCAGTACGACCGGGCCCTGCCGCTGAGCGAGGAGAAGGAGGGCGTCTTGATCGTCCGGGTTCCGGTGGCGTTCCGGGTGAGCAAAGGCGTGATCATGCCGTCGTTCGGACGGATCGCGACGCGGATGGTCCGCGAGCACGACGTCCTCAGCCTCCATCTCCCGCAGCTCGACGCGAGCGGCCTCGCCCTGCGTGGGCGGCTAATAGGGAAGCCCGCAGTCGTGACGTACCACTGCGACCTCCTGCTTCCCCCGAGCCTGCTCAACCACCTGGTGAACCGCGTTATCGTCTGGAGCGACCGGGCGACGGGTGCGCTCGCGAACGCGATCGTGGCGTACACGGAGGATTACGCGACTCACTCCCGGTTTCTCTCGCGCTATCTCGACAAGGTGCGGGTGATTCCCCCACCCGTCGAGGTGGCGACCCCGCGGGACGAGGACATCGCCTCGTTCCGCGCGCAGTGGAATCCCGGCGGCGGCCGCGTGATCGGCATGGCGGCACGCCTCGCCACGGAAAAAGGGGTGGAGGTCCTCCTCCAGGCGCTTCCCGCCGTCCGCGCACGCTTCCCTGACGTCCGTGTGCTCTTCGCGGGTCAGCACGAAAACGTCATGGGCGAGGCCGCCTACTATGAGCGTCTCCGGCCGCTCCTCGTTCGGGAAGGAGACCGGTGGGCGTTCGTAGGCGTCCTGGATCCGTACCAGATGTCGCTATTTTTCTCGAGTCTCGACGTCCTCGTCGTCCCGAGCATCAACTCGACCGAGTCGTTCGGACTGGTTCAGGTGGAGGCGATGCTCCGCGGCACGCCGTCGGTCGCGAGCGATCTGCAGATCGGAAGAGCGTCGTGTAGGGAAAGAGTGTAGATCTCGGTGGT
>CALFNC010000156.1 GCA_937902605.1 uncultured Acidobacteriota bacterium
TTCAGACGTGTGCTCTTCCGATCTCCGTAGGCCGGGGCCCCCCCGGCGCCGCTGTTTCCGCTTGCCGCGCCTCCGGGTGCGTAGGTGCCCCCGGACATCGCATTCGGGTTGAAGCCAGCGCCCCCCACGAGGAAGTTGTTCAGGGCCGATTGACCCTGCTGGCTCTGCATGTACTGCTGAAGAAGAGACTGGATCTGCGAGTCCTGCCCGGTCTGGTTCTGGCCGGCGCTCGTTCCGAGAAGGGTCGGGGTGCCCTGGACACCGCCAGAAGACGTGCCATTATTGCCCCCGCCAACGCCGCCACCGATGCTCATTTTGGCTCCTTGTTCCAGTCAGCGAAGGACTCGACCTTTCCGCTTTCGCCGTAGTAGTAGTCGTGGATTTCGCGAGTGACCTGCATCATCCAGTCGAGGCCGCCGACGACGTAGGCCACCTGCTCGAGGAGGCGTCCGCAGGCCGCGCGGGTGACGTAGGAGAACATTCGGGTCTCGAGCTTCCTGGCACTCCCCCACGTATTCGAGGCGTCCCATTGCGCGATGAGAACGGGGAAGAGTCCGACGAAGTGAACCTCGTTGGCCCTGAAAAATGGGTTTCCTGGAATCCGAATCAGGAGGAGATAGAGTAGGCGCGACATCGCGAGCGAACGCTTCTGAAGTGTCGAGACGTTCTCCGTGTCGGCGTCGGCCAGATCGTCCGCGAGCTGCGTCGCCCAGCCGAAACAGTCCATGAGAAACGCGGCATCCTTGTTGCCCTGGGCCCAGCGAAGGTGCATCTCGGACTCGGAGAACGAGAGGTTCCCCTGCTGCGCCGGAGTCGCAATGAGCGCCGTAGAGGCCGAAGGCACGACTTCGACGTAGGCGTTCCCCACGAGGGCGTCGCCCGAGTAGACCTCGCAGAGCGCCTCGAGATACCGAAAGCCGCGCCACTCGTCAACGATCTCCTGATCGGGCAGCATCGGGACAATCGTGAAAAACTCCTCGCCAAGGGTGACATCCCATCTCGATGCAGAGACCTGGACGGACGCCTTGACGGGTTCCCACTCGCCATCTGTCCGAACGGCGTAGCGCGGCGGCTTTCCGCTTCGGTCGTAGAGCATGATCGAGCGGCCATCGCGGAGGCGCATCGAGATCCAGCGCCAACCGTCGCCCGGCTTCACGTCGCGCTCCTCACGCTCGTACCAGAGGTCCCCGGAGAGGCCCTCGTACCGTTTTCCGTTGATCGTGAGCGCGAGATCGGACACGGCGACGGTATCGCTCGCGTGGTACTCGGCGCTGACGTGTCGCCGCGGGACGAGCGGCACCGGAAGATCCGGGATGCCAACATGAAGACGAGCGGTGTCCCCGGCGTAGACTTTCTTCGTCCCAAGGTCGACGATCGACGTGTGACGAAACGCGGGGATCCCGGGAGCCTCAAAGATCGCGTGCATGAAGCCGAAGTCGGCCTCTTTGCTCGCCAACGTGCCGGACCAGTAATGCCAGGTCGGGAGTTTCTTCCGCTCCCCGGACGGCATCTGTTCGCGCCAGAGGCCGCGGAGGCTGCGCCAGTCGGGGCCCGTCGCGACGGCATGGGCGCTCCGGATTCGTGCCGCCGTCCCGCTGTCCATGTTCAGGTCCTCGAGCCGGTCGGAGTACGTGCCGGCGAAGAGATGATCGTAGCGATTGAGTTCGTTCTCTCCGAAGGTGTAGGCCGCCTCCAGGAGCGCAGCGTAGAGCGAGGAGCAGACATCCCAGCACACGGCGTTCCCGTGGTCGACCGCCGTGTAGCCCTGGAACGGCTTGAAGTACCAGAACTTCTTGTAGAGGGGCGCGAGCGCGGCCCGCAGCGCGATGGGATCCGGAACGAAGAGCAGCGAGGGATGGATGCGCGCGGGCATTCGTGCGCCGCACTCGACCATCTCGGGGATGAAGCGGCCCCCGTAGAGCTTGCCCTCGGGGAGCACGATGTCTTCGCAGTTCTCCCAGAAGATGACATCGGTATCAACGAAGACGGTCGGGCCGTCCACGACGGCCACCCGCTCCGCGATGAAGTTGCCGTGCGCGACGCGCTGAGGAAGCCTCGTGATTTCGGAGGCGTTGATCTCCGTCGCCTTCTTCCGGATCTCGGCCGCTCCGAAGTCGCTGGCGTTATCGTAGACGTGAACCCTCGCAGTCGGGAAACCGACGCGGATCGTGTTGAACACGAGCAGCGAGAGCGGGAGATTCTTCTCGCTCTGGCACTTCACGAGCACGTAGACGTTTACCACCCGCGACCCCACTTCTCCGGTCCTCCCGAGAGCAACCAGCACAGGAACTTTTTCACCGGCCCTTCGCGAACGGGGTGAACCGACTCAGCGGTTTTTCGCTCGCGTTTGAGTTCCTGAGTCCACCGCCCTTTTTCCTCTTCTTGTCGAGATCCTCTTTCGCCTCGAAGGCCGCCGTCTCCCCGGCCTCTTCCTCGGGCGATCCTTCGATCGCGCCATGGCCGTGAGAAGTCCCAGATTCGCCCTCGAGAAACTCGTCCTCGGGTGTTTCGGAGGCTGCCTCTGCGGGAGACTCGGCCTCGTCGCTCGGGCTCGATGCTGCGCCTCCGGCCGCCGCGCGGAAGTGGTCCGCGAGCTTCTGGTGATGATTCGCGAGGGCGTGAGCGAGCCCCTGTCGCGTGCCGCCCCCAAGGGAATCGGCCTCAACCGGGCCCGCGCCCGGGCTCTCCTGCGGGCTCTCGGAGAACGGATTCTTGTTGCCCGCGAAGTCGGACGCGCCCGCCTCGCCGCCTGGGCTGATCGCTGGACTTGGGGCGCCATCGGCCGTCTCTTTCCCTGGCTTGGTGGCCCGCGAGGCCTTCAGGAACTTACGCATCTTGTTCATGGATGAATACATGGGTTCTCCTTACTGCTTCGGCTGCATGTTGATTTCGTCGTCGAGCTCGCTTCTCTCGTAGGGATTGAGCTGGCTCGTGTTTGGTGTCGCCTGCCCTGCCGCTTTCGAGAAGTAGTCGGCGAGCTTCTGATGATGGTCGGCAAGGGCTGCTGCGTCGGGAGCGCCGAGGCCTTCCGATGCCGCCGCGGAATGTAGGCCTCCGCCGTCCTTGGGGATCGCGACCCCGATGGAAATGGTTGGAGCCGCGCCGGCGAACGGCCCCATCTTCCCCTTGGCCGTTTGCGCGTTGAGAGCGTCGAGGCGATCGCCAGCCTTCACCGAGACCGGGTCGCTGTCCTTCGCGACATAGGACGCCTTCTTTTTCATCCAACTCGCCATGCTTGCCATCGTCATCCTCCTCCCATGCCCATTTGCTTCTGCCGCATCCGATTGAACTGGCTTCCGCCGCTCTGGTCGCTGCCGGCGGTTCCGAAGCCGTAGGCCTGCGTCGTAGCTGCGACCGGCTTGCTCTGATCGCTCTGGTTCTGCAAGAACGCCGCCGCCTCCGTTGGATCGACGGAGGAACCCGCCGCCGCCGCAGAAGATCCTCCGCTCGAGCCTCCGCCGCCGAAAAGGCTAGCTGGGTCGAAAAAGTTGCTCATGGTGTCTTCTTAGATGCTGCCGCTCTGCTGCTGCTGACCCTGCTGCTGCTGCTGGCCCGGTGCGCCGCCGAAGGGATTCCCCTGCTGCAACCCGCCACCGCCGCCGGGGGCTGGCGCCCCGGTGTACGGCGTCTGTGCCTGCACGGGGAGCGTCCCCGCGGGGCCTACGTTGCCCCCCTGCTGGCCGCTGCCGCCCTGGCCGCCCTGAGCCTGCGACGACATGCCCTGGCCGAGCGGTACATGCTGACCGCCGGAACCGTTCGTGTTCCCGCTCCCGGCAGGAGCGCTCATCGACTGCTGTGCTCCTCCTGCCCCCAGACTCATGCTCTGCTGCTGGGGGCCGTAGGGCGAACCCGACGCGGACTGGGCCGCCTGTCCGCCCGGTTGACCCGGAGGGCTGTAAGGAGAGCCACCGGGTCCCGGCTGTCCCGCCTGCTGCGCGGGCACGGGGCGCCCGAAGGCCTTAGACCTCTGCTGCGCCAGCATGTTCGCCGCCTGCTGACCGCCTGCCACATTCTGTGCTCCGCCCCCCTGCGACGCCTGCGAGGTCTGCGGCTGGCCTTGGCCGCCGCCCTGCGTCTGACCCTGCTGCGGCGCTCCCTGAGAGGTTCCGATGGAGGGTCCAGCCGAAGCGTTCCTCGGGCCCGGCTGACGATAGGGAGGAGGCTGCCCCTGCTGGGCATTCCCTCGCTGAGCGCCTCCGCCCTGCTGTCCTCCGCCCTGGCCCTGAAGGAACTTCTGGATCGTGTCCGCGGAACCCTGTTGCGAATTGCCGATTGACATGGTCGTGCCTCCCTTAATTCAGAACTTCAATCATCAGGTTCGTAGCCACAATGATGTCGCCACTGGCAGCGGCGCTCCATTGCGCGGTCACATCTATCGCCAAGGTCCCGGTCGTGTTGATCGTCGTTGACGTGCCGCCCGTGAAACTCCACGTTGTCCCGGCGAAGCCACCACGCCCATCGACTATCCCATAGCCGGTTCCCCCGGCCCCGGTCGTCCAACAGGTGAAGGTTCCCACCGCACTGAATAGGCCA
>CALFNC010000157.1 GCA_937902605.1 uncultured Acidobacteriota bacterium
CCATCGAGAAAATCCCGTCGGTGATCATCAGGCGCCGCCTGCACGACTGCGCCTCCCGGAGCGCCTTCTCGACCCCGGCCAGGTCATTGTGCGGCGTGATGAACCGCTTCGCCTTGCAGAGGCGGACGCCGTCGATGATCGAGGCGTGGTTCAGCCCGTCGGTTAGGAGGGCGTCCTCCTCGGCGAGAAGCGGCTGAAAGAGCCCCTCGTTCGCGTTCCAGCACGACATGTAGAGGATCGTGTCCTCGGTCCCGAAGAACTCCGAGATGGTCCGCTCCAGGTCCTTGTGAAGCTGCTGGGTTCCGCTGATGAACCGGACCGAGCCGAGGCCGTTCCCCCAACGCGCGAGCGCCTTGCGGGCGGCCTCGACGATGCGCGGGTGGTTGGCGAACCCGAGGTAGTTGTTCGACGTCAGCATCAGAACGTCGCGGCCGTCCACGCGGACGCGGGCCCCCGTCGGTCCCTCGAGAACCCTTTCGGTTTTGTAGGTGCGAGCCTCCTTCAGGCCCGCGATCTCGGCGCGGCAGAAGTCGACGAGGCTCGTCGAAGACAATGCGTCAGCCCTGCTTCGACTTCTTCGCAGGCTTCATCGGGCTGGTCTTCTTCGGGCTCTTGGTCCCGTCCTTGGCCTTGGCGGCCTCGAGACCGGCCGTCTTCTTCTGGGCCTCACCCTTCTTTTTCTCGGCCTCGGCTTTCTTCTTCGCCTCGGCGTTCTTCCGTTCCTCGGCCTTCTTCCGCTCCGTGGCCTTTCGCTTCTCCTCGGCCCGCTTCTTCTCCTCCGCGCGCCTCTTGGCATCGAGCTTGGCCTGAAGAGCGGCCTTGAGCTCGGTCTTCTTCTTTGCGTCGGCGGCCTTCTTGGCCTCGAGTTTGGTCTGAAGAGCGACCCTGAGCTCGGCCTTCTTCTTTGCGTCGGCGGCCTTCTTCGTTTCGAGCTTGGCCTTGAGCTCGGCCTTCTTCTTTGCATCGGCAGCCTTCTTGGCTTCGAGCTTGGCCTTGAGCTCGGTTTTCTTCTGCGCCTCGGCGGCCCTCTTGGCTTCGAGCTTGGCCTTCAGCGCAGCTCTCTTCTGGGCCTCGGCAGCTTTCCGGGCCTCGAGCTTTGCCCGGAGAGCGGCTTTCTTCTGGATCGCGGCGATCCTCGCTGCCTCGGCGCGGGCCTTCTTCCCGGCCCGGCGCCGCGCCTCGGCGGCCTTCTTGGCCTCGAGCTTGGCCTTCAGGTCGGCTTTTTTCTTCTCTTCCTTCAGGCGGGCGGCCTCGAGCTTGGCGGCCAGCTCGGCCCGCCGCTTCTCGTCGCGGGCTTTGGCGGCATCGAACCTGGCCCTCGCCTCGGCCCGTTTCTTCGCCTCTTCCGCCTTCCGCGCCTCGAGGCGGTCGTCCCGGAACGTCAGCGCCCTTGCCGTGGACTTCCCGGAGTGGGGGCGGTGCTTGAGTATCTCGTCGATCCGGGAGACGGGGACCCACTCCTCGTCCGGGTGCAGCTCCGACGCCTGAAAGACGATGATCCGGTAGCCGTCGGGGTCGAGGATCTCGGCAGAGCGGCCGGTGAACTCGTCGACCGGCCCTCGCGTCACCGTCACACCGCGCTCCTTGAGCGTCGTGAGCGTCGCATCCAGGGCGTCCGTCGAAAGGGTGAGGGCGACCTGGTTGCGGGAGGGGACCTCTCCGGGCCGGAGCGGCGTCAGCTTGAGAATCATCGGCCCGAGGCCGAACTCGACCCAGTCGTCCTCAAAGCCGCCCGATTCGGGAAGCCCGAGGATCTCGCCGTAGAAGCGCCGTGACCGAGGGAAGTCGCTGGCAGCGACGTGGATACGTCTTAGCGCTACGAACATGGCTTCGAGACCTCCGCATCCGTTCCGATCAGAACGGCGGTCTTCGGCGACCGCTGAATTCTTAGGTACCAGAAATATCGAGCTTCAGCCTGGCTACCCAGAGGACGTAATTTTACCAAGAAATGGCTGGATTTTCAACAATCTTCCTGATGTTCCGCAGCACATCCCTCGATCCAGAAATCGCCCTCCGGACCATATTCCTTTTTCCAGATCGGGACGGCCGCCTTTATCCGCTCGATTCCGGCCCGGCAGGCAGCGAACGCCTCCCTCCGGTGCGGCGCCGCCGCCACGATGACCACGGCCACCTCCCCGATCGCCAGCTTCCCGATCCGGTGCCGGATCACGACACGAGCTCCCGGGTACTCGTCCTCCAGCGCCACCTGGATTCGGCCCAGCTCCCGTTCCGCCATCGGTTCGTACGCCTCGTAGACCAGATGATCGACCCTCCTCCCATCGTGGTGGTCGCGGACGGCCCCCACGAAGAGGGTCAGCCCTCCGTCGGAGTCCCGCCGGGCCGAGGAGAGAAGGGAAGCGGGGTCGATCGGCTCCCGCGTGAGGAAAGCCACAGCCCTCAACCTCCCGCGACCGGAGGAACGAGCGCCACGGTATCCCCCTCCCGGACCGGATCACAGTCGCGCGCCCACGCCTCGTTCACTGCGACCATCGCCCTTCGCCCCATCCTCCCGAAGGCTGGGTGGGCTCGCTCCAGGGCAGCCCGGAGGGCTCCGACCGTCGTGTTCCCCTGCCCGGGGAGCTCGAGCGGGAAGGAAGCGCCGACCTCTTCCCGGAGCGACGCGAAGAGGAGGACCTCGAACTTCATCCGGCGCGATGGTAACAGCGGCTAGAATCGATCTCAAAGGGGGAAGTATGACCGCCTCCGGCAGGCTTTCGGGCAAGAAGGCCCTCGTCACGGGCGCCTCTCGCGGCATCGGCCGGGCGATCGCGGTCCGGTTCGCCCGGGAGGGGGCCTCCGTCGTCGCGGGGGTCCGGGTGGAGAAGGACGGCGAGGAGCTGGTGGCCGGGATCGTCCGGGACGGGGGCACGGCGTCCTGTGTGGTCCTCGATGTCACCGACCCCGCCTCGGTCGCCACCGCGGTCGAGCGGGCGGCCCGCCCCGACCGCCGCCTCGACGTGGTGGTGAACAACGCCGGGATCGGCGGAATCACCCCCCTTGCGGGCGATGAGAGATCTGACCTCCTCTGGCGGAAGATCCTGGAAGTGAACGTCACCGGGAGCTGGCGGGTCTGCCGGGCCGCATCCCCGTTCCTCCGCGAGGGAGGGCGGATCCTGAACGTCTCCTCGGTGAGCGGACGATTTGGCGTCGCCGGGAGCGCGGCCTACTCGACGTCCAAGCACGCGGTCGTCGGGCTGACCCGGTCCCTTGCGCTCGAGCTGGCCCCGCGAAGAATCACCGTCAATGCCCTTTGCCCCGGCTGGGTCGACACCGACATGGGGCGCTCCGGGATGATGGGGATGGCGAAAGGGTCGGGTCTGCCGAAGGACCAGGGGTTCGAGCTGGCGGCCCGGATGGCGCCCCTCGGGGAGGTCCTGACGCCGGAGGAGGTCGCGGGACTGGCGGTCTACTTGGCCTCCGACGAGGCGCGCAACATGACCGGGCAGGCCATCGTGATCGACGGCGGACAGGTGATGCCCTGAGACGGATCCGGGCGGTCTTCTTCGACGCCGGCAACACGCTCCTCGCCTCCGACCCCCCGGTCGAGGAGGTCTACTCTCGCGCCTTCGCCCGGTGGGGCGTGATGGCGCCGACCGGTGCGGTCGACGACGCGGTCCAGGCGACCTGGCGGGAGGTGGCGGAGCGCCGCGCCCGCGGCGAGGAACGCTGGGGGGCGAGGGACGGCGAGCGGGGCTTCTGGCGCCGGTTCGTGCAGGGAGTTTTCTGGCGCGTCGGCGGCGGTGAGCTCCCCGAGGCGCTGCTCGATGAGCTGATCGAACACTTCGGGAACCCGGACCACTGGAGCGTCTATCCGGACGTCGTTCCCGTTCTGGACGAGCTGAGCCGCCGTGGGACCCTTCTCGCGGTCGTGAGCAATTGGGATTCCTCGCTTCCGCGGCTGCTCGAACGGCTCGAGCTCGCGCCGCGCTTTTCGGCGATCGTCGTCTCGGCCCTCGCGGGCGTCTCCAAGCCCTCGGTCCGGATCTTCGAGGAGGCCCTCGCCCGGACCGGGGTCGCCGCGGACGAGGTGGTCCATGTGGGCGACCACCCGGCCGAGGACTACGAGGGGGCGCGGGCAGCGGGCCTGTCGGCTCTCCTCCTCGACCGGATCGGGCATGGGCACGGGGCGTTCGAGACGATCGCATCCCTGGCCGAGCTCCCGACATGGCTCGACCGAAACGCCGGATAGGACCCGGAGGAGGGAGCTTGGACTACTTCCGCAGGAAACCGCTGGACCAGATCCTGGCCGACGGAAGCGACGAGGCGCACGGGCTGAAGAAGACGCTCACGGCCGTCGACCTGCTCGCCCTCGGAATCGGCGCCATCATCGGCGCCGGGATCTTCGCGACGCTAGGGAGCGCCGTTTCCGGCTCTAGCGGTCGCCCGGCCGGCCCCGGGGTCGTCGTGTCGATCCTCCTCACGGCGGTAGCCTGCGGGTTCTGCGCGCTCTGCTACGCGGAATTCGCCAGCCTCGTCCCGATCTCCGGCTCGGCCTACACCTACAGCTACGCGACCCTCGGGGAGCTCGTCGCCTGGATCATCGGGTGGGACCTGATCCTCGAGTACGCCGTCGGGAACATCGCCGTGGCGATCTCGTGGGCCGCCTACTTCAAGCAGCTACTGGCCGGCTTCGGCCTCGAGATCCCCGCCTGGATGGCGACCGACTACCGCTCCGCCGTCCTAGCCACCCAGGCCGCCGCCGAGTCGGGCGTCGCGTCATTGAGCCCGGAGGCAGCGGTCGCCTACCAGGCGCACCTCCACCACCCGGTCCTCTTCGGGGTCCCCGTCGTCTGCAACCTCTTGGCGGTCGCAATCACGGCCGCCATCACCTGGCTCCTCGTGATCGGCGTGAAGGAGTCAGCGCGCTTCAACAACGTGATCGTTGTCCTGAAGCTCGCGACGCTCCTCTTCTTCATCGGGGTCGGGATCTTCTTCACGAAGCCCGCGCACTGGCACCCGTTCTTCCCGGGGGGAGCCTCGGGCGTCTGGACCGGAGCGTCCCTGATCTTCTTCGCCTACATCGGCTTCGACGCCATCTCGACGGCGGCCGAGGAATGCAAGGACCCCGGGCGCGACATGCCGAGGGGAATCATCGGCTCCCTCGCGATCTGCACGGTCCTCTACGTTGCCGCCGCGCTGGTCCTCACGGGGATGATCCCGTGGGAGAAGCTGAAGGGGACGGCCGACCCCCTCGCCGCCGCGCTTGCCTACGTGCATCAGGATTGGGCGGCCGGGGTCCTCGCCTTCGGTGCCGTCGTCGCGATGACGTCGGTCCTCCTCGTTTTCCAGCTCGGCCAGCCCCGGATCCTGATGGCGATGTCGCGCGACGGCCTTCTAGGTCCCTGGTTCGGGAAGATCCACCCGAAGTACCGGACCCCCCACGTCGGGACGATCCTGACGGGCGTCTTCGTCGCCTTCTTCTCGGCCGTAGCGAACATCGACGAGATTGTCCAGCTGACCAACATCGGGACCCTCTTCGCGTTCATCCTCGTCGCGATCGGCATCCTGATCCTGAGGAAACGGGAGCCGGACCGGCCCCGGAAGTTCCGCGTCCCGTTCGTGCCGCTGACGCCGATCCTCGGGATCGGGATGTGCCTCTTCCTGATGGCTGGCCTCCCGCTCCTCACCTGGTGGCGATTCGTCCTGTGGCTCGCGGCCGGTCTTGTCATCTATTTCCTCTACAGCCGGAGCCACAGCCGGCTGGCGGCACCGGTCCCGCCGGCGCCATAGGAAGCTCCCCCGCTAGCGGGCGTCCACTATCATCGGGCCGCGGAGAGCGCTGCGCCGTTTGACGAGACTTCTCGACCTCTACCGGCACCGGGCGCTGATCGGCGTCCTGACTTCCCGCGAGCTGAAGGCTCGCTACCGGGGCAGCGTCCTCGGGTTCTTCTGGTCGCTCCTGAACCCCCTCCTGATGCTGGCCGTCTACGCTCTCGTCTTCGAGGTCCTCCTCCCGAACCGATCGCCCGGCACCAGCCCTTACGCCCTGTTCCTCTTCTGCGGGCTCCTTCCGTGGAACTGGCTCTCCTCCTCGCTCACCGACGCGGCCGCCTCGCTCCTGGTGAGCGGGGCCCTCCTGAAGAAGATCCTCTTTCCCGCCGAGATTCTCCCGATCGTCGCGGTCGCTTCCCAGGCAGTCCACTTTCTCCTCGCCCTCCCGATTCTCCTCGCGGGGCTCCTGGCCGGGGCCCTCGGCCTGTTGGGGCCCAAGGTCGCGCTCGGCTGGCCGCTCCTCCAGCTGCCCGTCCTGTTCGTCCTGCAGGGGTTCCTCCTCCTGGGGATCGGACTCTTCCTCGCCGCGCTCACGGTCCACTTCCGCGACATGCGCGACATCCTCGGGACGGCGCTCTCGCTCTGGTTCTTCGCGACGCCGATCCTCTACAACCTGGCTGACCTGAAGGGTCACTCGGTGGCCCGCCTCCTGGCGTGGAACCCCCTTGCACCGCTCTTCGCCGCCTGGCGCGAGGCGCTCTTCTTTGGCCGCTGGATCACCCTGCCGGCGTGGGGGCTGCTGGCCGTCCTCTCCCTCGGGTCGTTCGCCGTCGGCTGGGCGTTCTTCGACCGGCTCCGCGACTCGTTCCCGGAGGCGGTCTGAGCGCCATCCGCGGCCCCGCGATCCGGGCCGAGGGGCTCTCGAAAAGCTACCGGCGCTGGGGCAAGAGCCGCGCCTTCGGGACGCTGAAGTCGGCTCTTCTCGGCCGCGGGCTCGCCGAGGTCCTGTCGCCCTCCGAGGTCATCCCGGCCCTGACGGACGTCTCGTTCCGAGTGGAGAAAGGGGAGACGTTCGGCGTTGTCGGTGCGAACGGGTGCGGCAAGTCGACGTTGCTGAAGCTTGTCGCCGGCATCTTCCGACCCACGGCAGGCCGCCTCGAGGTGAACGGAAAGGTCTCGGCCCTGATCGAGCTGGGGGCCGGCTTTCATCCGGAGATCTCCGGGCGCGAGAACGCCGTGATCAACGGCGTGATGCTCGGCCTGACGCGGCACGAGATCGAGCGGAAGCTTCCGGCGATCGTGGAGTTCTCGGGCCTTTCGGAGTTCATCGATCAGCCGGTGAAGACCTACTCCTCGGGGATGTACGTCCGGCTCGGCTTCGCCGTGGCGATCCACGTCGACCCGGACATCCTGGTGGTCGACGAGGTCCTCGCGGTCGGGGACGAGGCATTCGCCCACCGGTGCCTCGACACGATCCAAGAGCTGTCGGCGCGCGGGAAGACGATCCTCTTCGTCACCCACGCGCTTTCGCTCGTGGAAGAGCTCTGCGATCGAGTCCTTTACCTCGACCACGGCCGCGAGAGGCAGATGGGGGAGCCCCGTGAAGTCCTCGCGACCTACCGACTGGACGTGGCGGCCGGAGAGGGGGCGCGTCTCGCGGACTTCCATGTGCAGGACCAGCAGACGCTACTGGAATCCCCGGAGAAGGTGGCCGTCGACGAGGCCTCCGGGACGGAGCTAGCCCCGGAGGGAGCCCCTCCGCAGTCCGCCGCCGGAGAGGCTTCACTGCCTCCCGAGCCGGCGGCCCGGGCCGTCGAGCGTCCCCGCCGCTGGGGAGACCGGTCGGCCGAGATCACCGGGTGCCGTCTGCTCGACGCCACGGGGTCGGAGCGGTACGCCTTCCAGTCCGGGGAGACGCTGACGATCGAGATCGACGTCGTCCCGCGGCGGCCACTCGACGACTTCGTCTTCGGGGTCGGCCTCTTCACGCCGGAGGACCTCTGCGTTCACGGCACCAACACCGACGTGGACGGCCTCGTCCCGGAGCTCCTCGACGCTCCGGCAACGGTCCGCGTTTCGCTGCCTCGGTGCGATCTCGGCGCGGGGACGTACCTCCTCGACGTGGCGGTCCATAGCCGGCGCGAGACACCGTACGACTACTGGCGCGGGGCGTGCCGCTTCCGTGTCGACTCGACGGTCGCCGACGTCGGCGTCTACCGACCGGAGCGGCGCTGGACCTCGTCGGGAGGTGTCCGCTGGAGAGCCTCGTGAGCGCAACCCTCGCCGTCTCCGTCGACCGCCGGCGCGGCCTGGGGCTGCGCGTCCTATTCGCCTTCGCCCTCCTCCTCCTGGTGGCCGAGCCGTGGAGGGTGCCGCTCTTCGAGCCGGACGAGGGGCGCTACTCCGAGATCCCCCGGGAAATGCTCGCCACCGGGGACTGGATCGTCCCGCGGCTCGACGGCGTGCTCTACTTCGAGAAGCCGCCCCTCCACTACTGGACCGTGGCGCTCTCTTTCAAGCTCCTCGGTACCACGGAGGTGGCGGCGCGGCTCCCCGTGAAGGTCGCGTCGGTCGGGATGGCCGTCCTCGCCCTTCTCTTCGCCCGCCGCCGCTGGGGACCGCGGGTCGGGTTCCTCGCCGGGTTGATCACCGCGTCCTCGGTACTGGTCGTGGCCCTCGCCCGGATCACGATCATCGACCCATCCCTCTCGCTCGCCCTCACCGGGACGATCTTCTCGTTCGTCTCGTTCTTCGAGGCCGCCGAGAAACGGGACGAGCGAGGGGCCCGGCGCGCCCTCTTCCTTCTCCACCTCTCGGCCGCTGCGGCCGTCATGCTCAAGGGGCTGATCGGGCTGATTCTCCCCGGCGGAGCGATCGTTCTCTGGATCGTGCTGACCGGGCGGTGGAAGCTCCTCCCGCGACTTTTCTCGCCGTGGCCGCTCCTCCTCTTCCTCGCCTTGACCGTCCCGTGGCACGTTCTCGTCGCGCAGCGGGAGCCAAGCTTCCTCCGCTTCTACTTCGTCCACGAGCACCTCGACCGGTTCCTGAAAAGCGAGCACCGCCGTGGCGGCTCCTCGCTCTATTTCGTCGGGGTCCTCCTGGGCGGCTTCCTGCCGTGGACCGCCTTCCTCGGCCGCCTCCGGGAGACCTGGCCAGGCGTCCGCCTCGCCGCATGGCGGGACCGGCCGGTGGAAGCTTTCCTCTGGATCTGGTCAATCCTCGTCTTCGTCTTCTTCTCCGCGTCACAGTCGAAGCTGATCACCTACCTCGAGCCGATCTGGCCGGCCGTGGCCGTCCTGCTCGCCCTCGGGATCGAGCGCGCCCGCGAGAAGGGTGCCGACTTCCGGGGAAACCGGTGGGCCGCCGGCGTCCTCCTGGCTCTCCTTGCAGGGGCAGCGCTCGTCTATGGCTTCGGGGCTGGCTACGGCCCCCAGTTCGGGGTGTCCGGACCGGCGGCCCTCGCGGTCCTCGTCCTCGCAGTCGGAGCGCTCTGGCAGATCGCACTCGCCGAGGGGCTGGTCGGGCAGACGAGGAGGTGGCGGCGGGAGCCGGCCGTCCCGCTCGCCGCCGCATGGCTGTTATTCGTGGCGACGCTGGTGGTGGCCCTCCCGGGAGTCGCCCGGCACATCACGCCGTGGCCGCTGGTGGAGGCAGTCCTGCGCGAGAAGGCCCCGGGAGATCTCCTCCTCCAGCGGGGGCACTATCTCCAGGCCGTCCCCTTCTACGCTCGTACGCTGACGCCGGTGTCGCGTCTCGGCTGGCACGAACTGAACTTCGGGCAGTCGCAAGCCCCGGGCTCACCGCTCTTCCCCTCGGACGAGCAGTTCGCCGCCCTCTGGAACGGGCCGAAGAGGGTCCTGGCGGTCGTCCACCGAGACCACCTCTCGGCGTTCGCCGTCCTCCCTCTGAGCGCTCACCCGCCGTCGATCCTGGCCGTCACTCCGAACGGGAAGCACGCCCTCCTGGCGAACCGGTGAACACCGCGTCCCCCTCCGGGGCGCGCCCCCTTTAGAATCGGGCAGTGTCCGCCCTGCTCGTCGTCCCCAGAAAGGTCTCCGTCGTCATCCCCGTCTACAACGAGGAGGCGAACCTTCCGGCCCTCCTTCCCCGACTGCTGCCGGTGATGGAGGGGCTCGGACGTCCCTGGGAGGTGGTCTTCGTCGACGACGGGTCGCGGGACCGGTCGCTCGAGATCCTGAAGGCGGAAGCCGCTCGGCGCCCGGGGGTGAAGGTCGTGGAGCTGGTCCGGAACGCCGGTCAGCACATGGCGATCATGGCGGCGTTCACGGCCACGGATGGCGAGTACGTCGTCACGCTGGACGCCGATCTCCAGAACCCGCCCGAGGAGATCCCGAAGCTCGTCGC
Source organism: uncultured Acidobacteriota bacterium (assembly GCA_937902605.1). Classification (GTDB taxonomy): domain Bacteria; phylum Acidobacteriota; class Thermoanaerobaculia; order UBA5066; family UBA5066; genus CAIMWE01. The sequence continues at coordinate 10,078 of CALFNC010000157.1, forward strand.
CGAGATGGACCGCGGCCACGACGTGGTCGGCACCGTCCGCGCGAACCGAAAGGACAATATTTTTCGTAAGGCAGCGTCGCGCCTCGTCAACCGAACGACCGCCGCGATCACCGGCATGCGGCTGAACGACTACGGCTGCATGCTGCGCGGCTACCACCGGGACGTGGTCGACGTGATGACCGCCTCGGAGGAGGTGTCGACCTTCATCCCGGCGCTCGCGCAGCAGTACGCGCGGCGGCCCGTGGAGATCGAGGTGGCCCACGAGGAGCGGAAGGCAGGAGAGTCGAAGTACTCGCTCTACACGCTGATCCGGCTCAATTTCGACTTGATGACCGGCTTCTCGGTCGTCCCGCTCCAGCTCTTCACGTTCCTCGGCTTCCTCACGGCCCTCTGGGGCGTCGGGTTCGGCGTCTTCCTCCTCGCGCGCCGTCTCGTGGTTGGGGCCGAGGTGGAAGGCGTCTTCACGCTCTTCGCCCTGGCGTTCGTCGTCATGGGGATCCTCATGGCGGGGATCGGGATCGTCGGGGAGTACGTCGGCCGGATCTATCAGCAGGTCCGCGGACGCCCCCGTTTCCTGATCAGAAAGGTGCACGGCTCATGAGCGGCATCGTCATCGCCGGCTACAGCGACGTCGGCTTCCGCTGCACGAAGTGGCTCCTCGACCAGAGGGAGCACGTCCGGCTGGTTTACACCCACCCGGACAACCCGTCGGAGACGCGCTGGTGGGACTCGGTCGCCGAGCTCGCGCAGTCCCGGGGCGTGCCGGTCCGCGTGGTGACGTCGCTGGACGACCCGGAGGAGGCGGACCGGATCCAGGCGCTCGAACCGGAGTTCCTCTTCTCGTTCTACTTCCGGAAGATGATCCCCCCGCGGATCCTCCAGATCCCGTCGAAGGGCGCGCTGAACATGCACGGTTCCTTCCTCCCCGCCTTCCGGGGGCGCTCTCCGATCAACTGGGCGATCTTGAAAGGGGCCGACCGGACCGGGGCGTCGCTGCACTACATGGCCGACAAGCCGGACGCTGGCGACCTCGTGGACCAGGAGGCAGTCCCGATCGGGTGGGACGACGACGCGCTCGCCGTCTCCCGGAAGGTCGGGGCGGCCGCCGTCACCGTCCTCCAGCGGTCGTGGCCGAAGCTGAAGCTGGGGGTCGCACCGCGGACGACGCTCGATCTGTCGAAGGGAAGCTACTTCGGCGGGCGCAAGCCGGAAGACGGCTTCATCGACTGGGCGACGAGCGCCGTCGAGGTTCACAACCTGGTGAGGGCGGTGGCGCCCCCGTGGCCGGGCGCGTTCACCGACATCTTCGGCCCCAAGGTGACGATCCTCAAGACCCGCCCCGGCGCCTACGGGGGGCACGACACGTTCCCCGGGAAGGTCGAGCCGACCGAGGGTTCGGTGATCGTCTACTGCGGGGACGACCGCCCCATCGAGATTCTGGCCGCCCGGCCCGAGGGGCAGGGCGATCTCGACGCAGGGCAGTTCCGGCTCTGGCTCCTGAAGCGCAGCTGAAAGGAAGAGGCATGAAGGTCCTGATCCTGGGGGTGAACGGTTTCATCGGAAACGCTCTGACGCGCCGGATCCTCACGACGACCGACTGGGATGTCTTCGGCCTCGACGTCGGGAGCGACCGGATCAGCGAGTTCCTCGCCGACCACCGGTTCCGATTCTTGGAGGGGGACATCGGGATCAACAAGGAGTGGATCGAGTACCACGTCAAGAAGTGCGACGTGGTCCTGCCGCTCGTGGCGATCGCCACGCCCGCCACCTACGTCAAGAACCCGCTCGCCGTCTTCGAGCTCGACTTCGAGGAGAACCTCCGGGTGATCCGGATGGCCGCCAAGTACGGCAAGCGGGTGATCTTCCCGTCGACGTCCGAGGTCTACGGAATGTGCCCCGACCCGGAGTTCGACGAGGATGCTTCGCCCCTGGTCTACGGACCGATCAACAAGCCGCGGTGGATCTACTCGACATCCAAGCAGCTGCTCGACCGAGTTATCTGGGCGATGGGCGGCGCGCAGGGGCTGAAGTTCACCCTGTTCCGGCCCTTCAACTGGTACGGCCCGCACCTTGACAACATCGATGCGCCGAAGGAAGGGTCGAGCCGCGTTCTGACCCAGTTTCTCCACAACATCCTATACGGCGTTCCGATCAAGCTCGTGGACGGCGGCGAGCAGCGGCGCTGCTTCACCTTCATCGAGGACGGCATCGACGGCCTGATGAAGATCCTGGTCAACGAGGGAGGGAAGGCGGACAGCCAGATCTTCAACATCGGCAATCCTGCCGCGAACCTCTCGATCCACGAGCTGGCCGACCTCCTGATCGCGTCGGTCGCGAAATATCCGCGCTTCGCGAAGGCGGCCCGGTCGACGAAAATCGTCAAGGTGACCTCCTACCAGTACTACGGCGAGGGGTACCAGGACATCACGATGCGCGTCCCGTCGATCCGGAAGGCGAAGGAGATCCTCGGCTGGAAGCCTAAGACCGACTTCGCGACCGGGTTGAAGAAGACCCTGGATTACTACCTCAAGAGCCGCAAGCCTCACGAGGTGTGAGCGACCTCGTCCTCAAGGTGGATGTCGACACGTTCTCGGGGACCCGCGAGGGGGTGCCCCGGCTGCTGGAGCTCTTCGAGAAGGAAGGCGTGCGGGCGACCTTCTTCTTCTCGCTCGGCCCCGACAACACCGGCAAGGCGGTGAAGCGGATCTTCCGGAAGGGGTTCGTGAAGAAGGTCCTTCGGGCTAGCCCGGCGGCGTCGTACGGCCTCGCGAACATGCTGTATGGAACGCTCCTGCCGGCGCCCGACGTGGGCCGGGATCCGAG
>CALFNC010000158.1 GCA_937902605.1 uncultured Acidobacteriota bacterium
CCGCGGTGCCGGGGATGTTGATGTCGGTCCACTCGAGAGGGGGCGGCGAGAGGACGGTCCGCCTCTGCGCGCCGATCGAGCCGCATTCCACAGGAACGAAGGCCCGGACGTGCGGGAGCTGCCATTCGCGCGAAGGGTCACGGTCGGTGGCGGGGGAGCTCCCGTGGGAAGGGACGCGGACCGGATTCCGGTCCCTCGGTGCCGAGGAGGTCCGGAAAGTCTCGGCGGTGGCGACGAATCCAGCCTTCCGTGCGGAATGCCTTGACTCCCGCAGGCCGACCCCCTAGCCCGCGGCGCTCCGAACGCGGCCCTTCCTACTTGTGCCACGGGCTGCTAGGGTCGGGCCGTGCGTTCCCATTTCGGACCGGGTGAGGCCCCGTCGGTCGGGCTGATCGGTTACGGCCGGTTCGGCCGCGCGTTCGCCGCGCTGCTCGTCGAAGAAGGGATCCCGGTCCGGGCGTTCGACCCCACGTCGGAGGTCCCGGCCGAGCTGCGCGCGGCGGACCTGACCGCCCTCGTGGCCGGCGTCGACATGGTGGGGGTAGTCGTGCCGGTTTCCGCCATGCCGAAGGTCTTACGGGAGATCCGGCCGCTTCTCCGCCCGGGTCAGATCGTCTTCGACGTCGGGAGCGTCAAGGTCCACCCGGTCGAAGCGATGCGCGAGATCCTGGGGGACAGCGTCCCGTGGGCCGCCTCGCACCCTCTCTTCGGCCCGGTCAGCCTCTCCCTCGCCGAGCGTCCGCTCCGCGTCGTCCTCTGCCCCAACCCAGCCCATCCCGAGGCGGTCGAGCGGCTCCGGGACCTCTACGAACGGATTGGCTGCCACATCATCGAGCAGGAGCCGGAGGCCCACGACCGGGTGATGGCCTCCACCCACGCCCTCACCTTCTTTATCGCGAAAGGGCTGTTGGATACCGGCGTGAACGGCGAAGTCCCGTTCACCCCTCCGTCGTTCCAGGCAATCGCGCGGACGATCGCTGCCGTCCGCGAGGACGCCGGGCATCTCTTCAAGGCGATCCAGCTCGAGAACCCATACGCCGCCGAGGAGCGAGAGAAGCTCCTCGCCTCCCTCTCGGCGATCCACGCGGCCCTCGAGCACCCCGAGAGCCTGCCAACCGGGGAGCGGGGCAGCGCGGCGCTCTCGATCCCGGCGACGAATGCCCCGCCCCCCGAGCTTCGCGAGACGCGCGACCTGATCGACGCCGTGGACCGGGAGATCGTCAAGCTGATCGTCCAGCGGTCGGAGCTGGCGCGCCGGGCCGGACACGCGAAGGCCCTGGCCGGGCGGAAGGTGCGCGACCCGGCCCGCGAGGCGGTCCTCTTCGAGGAGCGGCGGCGCTGGGCAGCAGAGGCGGGGATCGAAGAGGAGACGGTCGAGACCGTCTTCCGCTCCCTCGTCGCCCTCTCGCGGCGGATCCAGGGCGAGCCGGGTTGAGCGGGGCGGCCGGTGGGCCGATTTCAGACCTCGGCCCATAAACGGCGGAGGTCCCCGGCTCCTCACCCGGCCAGGTATTCCTTCCGGACTCCAGGATCCTCGCGGAGGGCCAAACCGTTCAGGTCAGTTGTAGGCGATCCGCGTCGCCTCGTCCGCCAGGCTCGGGCCGAGAAGTTCCTTCCAGGCCGGTCCGTCCCACGTGCCTAGCGCGCAGTGCGGTTCGTGGTACTTCTGGGGAATTGGGTGGGTGCCTACCACGACCTCGAGGCCGAACCGCTCGGGGATCATCTTCTTGAAGTGCTCGATGTGGGGGCACGGCGGGTATCCCACGAGGAATCCCGTGGCGAGATGGACGACCTGCGCCCCGTTCTTCTTCATCTCTTCGGGGGCGGACTCGATGTTTCCGCCCGGGCAGCCGCCGCAGGACGTGAATCCCACGAGTTCCACGTCGGCGCCGGCATAGGCCGAGAAGGCCCCTTCTCGTTCGCGCAGGGCACGGAAGCACTTACCCCCCGCGCAGCCCTTGTACCGGTCGCAGATGATGATGCCGATCTTCACCTTGGCGCTCATTTACCCCTCCTCTTTCTTCTCGGACAGACGGAACTCCCAGCCGCAGTGGCCATGGGCCTCCTTCCCTGCCGCGGCATTGCCAAGGGTGGCGATCCCTTTGCGCATGATCAGGCCTCCTGACTCGATGAGATCGTATCCCGAAGTCTGTAGGTCGTCCCGCCCGATCACCGGGAACGAGGCCCGCCCGTCGCCGCCAACGGATCTCGATCTCTTCTTGATCTCTTCTGATTCGAAGAAGGCACAACTTCCTGAATCAGGTTGTGTCAATAGAAACAATTTGTTGCAGTCATACGCCTCACCTCGCAAGGAAACACCGCTCTCCGAGGGAGATAGCCGATGTCCTGCCGTTGGCCCAGTTCTTGAGTGGGAGCCCCAGGAACCAATTTGGGGGCCTCAGCTGGAGATGGGCATGACGAACAACCGGCGTGACTTCATCAAGATCGGGGGAGCGACAGTCGGGGCGGCCGCGGTCGCATCCGGCTTCTTCACGAAGTTCTGGGGTCTCGACCGGGACGGAGTCGAGGACCCGAAGACCGACGGCGACCGGGTCGTCCCAACGTTCTGCGAACTCTGTTTCTGGAAATGCGGCGTCCTGGCCCATGTCCGAAATGGGCGGGTGACGAAGATCGTTGGAAACCCGGAGCATCCTCTCTCGCGCGGTCATCTTTGCCCACGTGGGACCGGAGGGATGGGGCTCCTCTACGACCCGGACCGTCTCAAGAAACCGCTACTCCGGAAGTCGAATAAGAGGGGCGGGCAAGACTTCGAGGAGGTCTCCTGGGACAAGGCCCTCGACTTCACGGCCGAGAAGCTGATGAAGATCAAGATGGAGTGCGGACCGGAAAAGGCCGCCCTCTTCTCCCACGGCTACGGCGGGTCGTTCTTCAAGCATCTCTTGTTCGCTTACGGCAGCGGGAACGTGACCGCTCCTTCGTACGGCCAGTGCCGGGGTCCCCGCGAGGTCGGCTTCAACCTGACCTTCGGCTCGCCGGTCGGCTCCCCGGAGGTCCTCGACATCGAGAACTCCCGGGTCCTCACGCTGATCGGGTCGCACCTCGGCGAGAACATGCACAACACCCAGGTGCAGGACATGGCCATCGCGATCTCGCGTGGGGCCGAGCTGATCGTCGTCGACCCGCGCTTCTCGACGGCGGCCGGAAAGGCCCGTTACTGGCTCCCGATCAAGCCTGGGACCGACCTGGCGCTTCTCCTCGCGTGGATGCACGTGATCGTCCGTGAAGGGCTCTACGACACCGCCTACCTCGATAAATACGCGACAGGCCTCCCGGAGCTCAAGAAGCACCTGGAGGACAAGACCCCCGAGTGGGCGTTCACCGAGACGACGATCCCGCCCGAGAAGATCGTCGAAACGGCCCGCTTCATCGCCGGGGCCCGTCCCGCCTCACTCGTCCATCCGGGTCGGCACACGACCTGGTACGGCGACGATACACAGCGATCGCGAGCGATCGCCATCCTCAACGCGCTGCTCGGCTCCTGGGGCCGGCGCGGCGGGTTCTTCATCCCGGCCTCGATGCCGGTCCCGAAGTACCCCGTCCCCGACTACGCGGCGCCGCCGAAGATGGCCCAGGACCACCCCGACGGTACGAGCTATCCGTTCGCTGACGAGGTGCTCTCGCACGGCGTCTGCGACGCGACGGTGCCAGGCCGCATCGGCGGCAAGGGCTGTCCGATCAAGGGGTGGATCGTCTACGGTACGAATCTCCTGCAGGCGCTCCCTCAGCGGGAGCAGGTGATAGAGGCCGCCCAGCACCTAGACCTGATGGTCGCCATCGACGTCCTGCCGGCCGAGATCACCGGTTACGCCGACGTCGTCCTTCCGGAAGCCACCTACCTCGAGCGGTGGGACGACGTCGGACCGACCCCCTGGCGCGACCCGTTCCTGGCGATCCGCCAGCCGGTCGTCCCGCCACTCTACGAGAGCAAGCCCGGCTGGTGGATCGCGCGCGAGCTCGCCAAGCGGATGGACCTGGGCGCCTACTTTCCCTGGGACGACGCCGGGAAGATGGTCGAGGAGCGGCTCAAGACTGGCGGATACGACGTCGAGGTCCTGAAGACCAAGGGGGTCATCAGGGGGAAGAAGGTACCGGTCACGACGGAGGACGGCCTCGAGCTGACGTTCGCCACCCCCTCGAAGAAGATCGAGCTCTACTCGAAACAGATGGCCGCCGCGGGTCTCCCGCCGTTGCCGGAGTACACACGTCACCCGCAGCCGGCGGAAGGGCAGTTCCGGCTCCTCTTCGGCAGGACCCCGACCCACACCTTCGGGAGGACGACGAACAACCGGTTCCTCTCCGAGGTCTACAACGAGAACGAGCTCTGGCTGAGCGCCAAGGTCGCTCGCGAGAGGGGCCTCTCGAACGGCGACAAGGTGATCCTCGTCAACCAGGACGGCGTCCGCTCCGAGCCGGTGCGTCTCAAAGTGACGCAGCGGATACGCCATGACTGCGTTTTCATCGTTCATGGCTACGGGCATTCGAGCCCGGGTCTGAAGTTCGCGAAGGGGCGCGGCCTCGACGACTCCAAGCTGGTGACGAAGGTTGCCATCGACCCGGTGGCTGGCTCGACCGGGATGAGCGTGAATTTCGTGTCCGTCGAGAGGGCCTGAAGCGATGAGCGCCAAGACGAAACGCTACGCCATGACCGTCGACACCCGCACCTGCGTCGGGTGCAAGGCGTGCGTCCTCGCCTGCAAGGCCGAGAACGACGTCCCC
>CALFNC010000159.1 GCA_937902605.1 uncultured Acidobacteriota bacterium
GATGACGTCGTGAGCCGGGCGTGGCGCATCGAGCCGCCGGTTCTCGTTCAACAGGCGGTGGATGTTCTCGACGTCGATGATGGCGTCGTCCACCACCTCTCCGAGGGCGATGGCGAGCCCCCCGAGCGTCATGGTGTTGATCGTGGCGCCCATTGCCCGCAGGACCACGACCGCCGCAAGAAGCGCCAGCGGGATCGCTGTCAGACTGATCAACGCCGTCCGGAAGTCGAAGAGAAAGAGGACGAGGACGACCGTCACGAGGATGGCTCCGAGCCCCAGCGCCTGGCGCAGGTTCTTCAGCGCGCCCTGGATGAACGACGCCTGACGAAAGAGACCCCGGTGGAGCCTCAGACCGGCCGGGAAATGCCGAGCGAGCTCCTCCAGCGCGGCATCGACGTTGGCCGTCACGTGCAGCGTGTTCACGCCCGGCTGACGCGTGATGAGGAGCGCGACGGCGGGACGCCCGTTCAGGCTGGCGTCTCCGATCGGCACGCCCGGCCCCAGACGGACCTCCGCGACGTCGGAGAGCCGGAGCGCCGCGCCCTCGCGAAAGGCCACGACCGCGCTCCCGATATCCGAAGCTCCTTGCGCTTGCGCCTCGGTGCGGATCGTCAGCCGCTGCCCGTGTGAATCGAGGAATCCAGCGGGACCCACTGCCGTGGCGTTCCGCGCCGCCGTCTCGATGTCGTGTAGCGACAGGCCGCGGTCGCGCATCGCCTGCGGCGAGACGATGACCTGGTTCTGCGCGACGCGCCCGCCGTAGACGACGACCTTAGAGACGCCGGGGACCGCCAGGAGCCGGGGCTTCAGCGTCCAGTCGGCGAAGGTGCGCGCCGCGAGGGGGTCGAAGACGCCGTCCGACGTGATGCCAATCACCTCGATCGTGCTGGACGCCGACGTCAGCGGAACGATCTCCGGAGGGACGACGCCCACGGGTAGGTCGCGCGCGGCGGTCGCGATCCGTTCCGTGACGAGCTGGCGATCCCGGTAGACGTCGGTATCGTCCTCGAAGATCGCGGTCAGGCTGGACACGCCCGGCATCGAGATCGACCGGAGGGTCTTCAAGCGCGGTGAACCGCTGATCGAGCGCTCGAGCTGCACTGTGACGAGGGCTTCGACCTCCTCCGCCGAGAGACCAGGAGCTTCTGTCTCGACAGAGACCTGCGGCGGAGCGAATTCCGGAAAGACGTCCATGGGAGACCGCGCGGCGGTGAGGAAGCCGTAGACCAGGAGAACGCCCGCGAGAAAGAGGACCAGCGCGCGATTGCGCAGAGAGAATCCGACGAGGCGGCTCAGCATTAGTCGACGACCGTGGGTTCGAAGGCCGCCTTCAGCCGTTCCGATTCCAAAAGCTGCGCTCCCTGAACGACGACCCGCTCGCCCGCGGCGAGCCCCTCGACGACGCCGAGCCGGTCCGAGGCCGAGACGCCCGTCTTGACGATCCGCCGGCTGAAATTGTTCTTCCCTTCGGCGACGAAGACGACGGGGCCCTCCGGCTCGAGCAGAATCGCCGAGGAAGGAACCGTCAAGGAGGGTGCGGCTGGCAGAGAGATCTCGAACGTGGCGAGGGTTTGCGGTCGAAGGCGCTTCGACGGGTCGATCGCGGCGATCCGGGCGGTGAAGTCCCGCGTGTCCCGGCTGGCCGAGCGCGAGAGGGCGACGATCGTTCCGGAGAACGTGAGCCCCGGCAGCGACTCGGTCCGGATCACGACCCTCGCCCCGACCGTCACGTACCGGAGGTCCGCCTCGGGAACGTTCGCCAAGCCCCAGCTTCCGCTCGAGGAGGGAAACGAGTCAGCCGCCAGGGTCAGTCCGAGGTTCGCCAGCTTCGCGTCGGCCTGGGCAGCGGTTGCGCGCGCCTGCTCGAGCTCGGCTCGAGCGGTATCCAGATCCTGTCCCGAGGTGATCCCCTCCGCGTGGAGCTTCGACATTCGGTTGAAGTTCGCTTCAGCCAGGCGACGCTTCGCAGCGGCACCGTCCGCCTCGCTCACAGCGGTCTGCTCGTCGGGAGTCCAGGGAACCGCCGCGAGCGTGCCGGAGAGCGTGAGGAGAGGCCGAAGGAGCTCCGACGACACCGTTTCGACCTGAATTCCCGCGGCTCGAATCGCCTCGTCCGAAAGCGCGACGCTGGAGGAAGGCGTCTTGGAGGTCTTCGCCGCGGGCGGTCCGCCGGTCTTCCCGCAGCCGGTCCCGAAGAGAAGTCCGGTCGCGAGCATTACGAGGCAGAGCCGCGCGGCGTTCCCCCTTCGAGTCCGGTTCCCGGACGAGGCCGGCGCCGATGCGCCGCTCCTGCCGACCAGATCTTCTCGCGTCACCGGAGGCACCATGCTTCGACCACGATCGTATATTGTAGGAACGCCCCGCTGATAACCCAAAGGTCGCAGGTTCAAATCCTGCCCCCGCAACCACTAACAGAATCCGCGCTCGAGCGGTTATGGCGCCCCGGCGAAAGCCGGGTCGATTCTCTAGACGAGGCACCCACCGGCTTCCTCGAGATCACCGTGGCCGATCGGTGAGTGGCCGTCCGGGACGATTTTGGCGAGGAGCTCGTGAGGCGCGTCGAGCGCGACCTGACGATCGCCTGGATCGACCGGCTCTGGTCCGACCACCTCGAGAACGCCGCCGAGCTACGGGAGGGGATCTCGCTTCGAACGCTCGGACAGCAAGACCCTCTCGCCGAGTATCAGCGGGAACCCGGGTTCCGGAAGCCGCGGTAGGCTTCCTTGGGGAAAGGAGTTCCGCCATGTATGAGTTCCTCATGAACGACGCCCAGCGCGGTCTTCTGGAAGAGGTAAGGGACTTCGTGCACTGGGTACCGCGCCAAATGGTGCTGGACATGGACGCCGACGTCATCAGGTTCCCGAAGGACTTCCTGCGAGAGGCCGGCCGTCGCAACCTCATGGGCTGTCGCTATCCCGCCCAGTGGGGCGGCCGGGACATGGACTGGGTCACGACCTGCATGGTCATGGAGGAGGTCGGCACCCTCGGATACATCTTCGCCTGCGTCTTCGGCGTCGGCGCGGAACTGGTCTGCGATGCTGTCATCCAGCACGGTACCGACCGGCAGAAGGAGAAGTACGTCAGGCCGCTGCTTTCGGGCCAGATCTTCGCGGCCGAGTGCCTGACCGAGCCCCGTGGCGGCTCGGACTTCTTCGGGGCCACGACCACCGCCGTCGATCGGGGCGACCACTTCGTCCTGAACGGTCAGAAGCGCTTCATCGTCGGCGCCGAGGGCGCTGACTACTTCCTGGTCTACGCGCGCACCAACCCTGACCGCGAGGCCAGGCCTGAGGAGACGCTGACCTGCTTCCTCGTCGACAGATCGGAAGAGC
>CALFNC010000160.1 GCA_937902605.1 uncultured Acidobacteriota bacterium
GCGGGACCAGCTGGAAGCCCCCGCCCGGCACGATCCCGGTCGCGGGGCTCGTCCCCATCCGCGACTTCTCGTTCCTGCCGACCGACGGCTCCCGCCTTGCCGTGGCCGCGAACGCGGGGATCGTCATGGAGTCCACGGACGGCGCCGTCACCTTCCAGAAGATCGGCACGCTGCCCGTGAACACTCTGATGGCCGTTCGGTACGACCGGACCGACTCGAAGACGCTCTACGTCGCAAGCGCCCTCGTGACGCCGGGCGTCGAGCGGGTCTGGGTCACCCACGACTCCGGCCAGACGTGGCAGCCGCTGTCGAAGACCGGCAAGTCCGGCGGGCTCCCCGACCTCCCCGTGATGACGCTGGAGCAGGACCCGCGGGACCCCAACGTCCTCTGGGCGGGCTCCTACGTCGGCCTCTACCGTTCCGGGGACCGCGGCCAGAGCTGGAGCCGCTTCGGCGACGGCCTACCCAACGTCATGGCGATGTCGATCGAGATCACGCCTGACGGAAGTAAGCTTCGGCTCGGGACGTTCGGACGTGGCATCTGGGAGATCGAGACCGGCGCCATCGCAGTGAACAACCCGCCGGTCGTTCAGATCCTCTATCCGTCAGCCACCACCACCGTCGAGGCCGGCACCGTGGTCTCGTTCCGCGCGAGCGGCTCCGACCCCGACCCGGGCGACACCATCACCTATTCCTGGAGCTTCGGCGACGGTTCCGCGCCCGGAGCCGGAATCGCGGTCGACCACTGGTACGGCGTCCCGGGTACATACACGGTCATCCTCACCGGGACCGACTCGCACGGCGCCACGGCGACCGCCACGCGGACCGTCATCGTCACGGCGTCCACGATCTCCGGCGCCTCGCTCCTCCTTCCGGTCGTTCTCGAGGCGCCGGGGAACGGCGGCAGCTACTACACCTCTGAGGTGACGATCGCGTCGAGGCTCCAGCAGCCGGTCGACGTCCTCCTCACCTACACCGCGTCGACCGGCGGGGGATCGGGCTTCGCCCGCTTCTCGATGGCCCCCGGCGAGCAGCGCGTCCTCCCCGGCATCCTCGGCTGGCTCCGGGGCCGCGGCCTCCCTATCCCCGAAGGCTCCTCGGCGCGCGTCGGGACGCTCCTCGTCACCTTCTCGGGCACCTCGTCCACCGACGGGCTCTTTGCAGGCGCTCGGACCTTCACCCCTGACCCGCTCGGAGGCGCCGGAACATTTGGCCTCTTCTACCTCGCGGCCGCTTCGTCGACGTCCTCCGCCACCGTCTTCGGCCTCCAGCAGAGCAGCTCGCAGCGGTCGAACCTCGCCCTCGTCAACGCCGGGTCGACGCAGGTCACCTTGAGGACGCAGCTCTTCGGGCCAGCCGGCCAGGACCTCGGCACCGTCGACACGCCGCTCGAGGCGTATGGCTGGGCCCAGCGGAACACGCCGCTCGCCGGGACGGGGGTCACCTCCGGACGCGCAGTCGTCACGCGGATCTCGGGCTCGTCATCGTTCACCGCCTACGGTGTCCTGAACGACGCCGTCACCTCCGATGGCTCGTTCATCCCGCCGCTCCTCCCGGGTGACGCGTCGGCCGCCGAGCGGCTCGTCCCGATCGTCCTCTCCGCCTCGGGCTACGCGACCGAGCTGACCATGGCGAACTTCACGGCGTCCCCGCTGACACTCACCCTCGTCTACTCGGCGTCGCCGCAGCTCAGCGCCGCCGGCTCCGGGAGCGCGCCCGTGACGCTCGGGGCGTTTGAGCAGCGAATCGAGACCGATGCGATGGGCTTCCTGCGCGGCCTCGGGATCCCGGTCCCGGCCTCCGGGAACGTCGGCGGCTCGCTGATGATTCGCGCGGCGGGTGGAAACGCTTCCTCCTTCGCCGCCGGGGCGCGCACGTTCATCGGGGCGGCCGGCGGCGGGACGTTCGGCCTCTTCTACACGGGCCTCTCGCTCGCCGAATCGGCGGCGTCGGTGGCGTACGTCCACGGGCTCCAGCAGAGCTCCGTTCAGCGCTCGAACCTCGCTGTCGTCAACCGGGGCGATGCGGGGGACGCCATCTCGCTCCGGATCACCTACTTCGGTCCCGACGGCGCGCAGGCCGGCTCGGTCGACACGAAGACGCTTGCTCCCGGCGAGTGGGCCCAGTTCAACCAGCCGCTCGCCTCCCGCGGCGTCGCGGCCGGCTCGGCGAAAATCGAGAAGATCTCGGGCGCCTCGCGCTTCGTCGCCTACGGCGTCCTGAACGACCAGACCAACTCCGACGGCAGCTACATCCCGATGAGCTGGTAGGCGGAGAACGGCGCTCCCACGCATGAGGGGGCTCGAGCAGGTCCCGTGGGCGTACGACCTGCTCGTCGCCCTGTTCGAGGCGGCAGGGCTGGCCAAGTGGCGCGTCTGGCTCGCTCGAGAAGCCGTCGGGCGAACCCTCGACCTGGGTTGCGGGACCGGCCGCAGCCTGCCGCTCTACCCGGCCGGCAGCCGGCCGATCGGCCTCGACCCCGAGATGCGCCTCCTCCTCCGGGCGAGAAAACGGGCGGCGTCGGTCCCGCTCGTCCTCGGCCGCGCCGAGGCGCTCCCGTTCGCCCCGTGTGCATTCGAGACGGTCGCGGTCTCGCTCGTCTTCTGCTCGGTCGTCGACCCGCCGAAAGGCCTCTCAGAGATCCGACGCGTCCTCGCCTCCGGTGGAACGCTAAGGATGATGGAGCACGTCCGGCCCGAGGGACTGAGCGGCCGGCTGGCCGACCTGGTCCAGCCCGCCTGGACCTGTCTGGCCGGCGGCTGCCATCCAAACCGAAGGACGGAGGCGGCGGTAGCGCGGGCGGGATTCGCAATCGACCCGTCAACTCGCCGGACCACGCGGACGCTCCGGCGCTTCGTCGCGCGGCCGGCCGCGCCGAGCTGACCCCGACGCTGGGACGCGGATCGCGAGCGTGGTGGGAGAGCCAGACGATCCGCCGCGCCTGTCGATTTTCCTCGGCAAGGTCTGAAGCGAGCAGCCTCCGTATGATCGGACCCCGTTCGGTGTGAGTGCTGACTTCCGGATCTCCGGACCGTTCACCCCGGTGCGGAAATGCCGGGCCGACCTCAGCGGCTCGGCGAGGAGAAGTTGATGTCCTTCGAGGTTCACAGGAATGCCTGATTCGACAGACCGGTCATCCTCGGCTCGGAAGTTCAATGGCTTCTCCGAGATCACGTCCTTCATCTGGTCGGTCGCGGATCTCCTTCGGGGCGATTACAAGCAGGCCGACTACGGCAAGGTCATCCTTCCCTTCACCGTCCCGAGGCGGCTCGACTGCGTCCTGGCCGACACCCGCGAGGCCGTCTGGAAGAAGCAGGAGGCATTGAAGGGCACGGGGATCAAGGAGCCCGAGGAAATCCGGAGGACCGGGGTCGAGGTATCCGCCCTGTCCCGGTTCATGAACGAGATGGTAGGGATCTCCCTCTCGACGTTCGAGAAGCTCGCCCCCGAGCTGGGGCTCCGGGTCGTCCGGGAGACCCCGGCGGACGCTTTCTGTCCGCCCCCGTCGGAGAGACTGGAGACGGCGATCTCGGTCGCGACCGGCACGAAGGCCTCCGGGAAGAAACGGAGGAAGTCATGACCGGCGACATCTCTTGGCGGCTAGAATGGCCTCCCAGGAGGCTCCATGCCGCGTCCAATCTTCACGCTCCTCGCGAAGCTGCAATCGACCCTTGCTGAACTGGAGGATGCCCTGACCCCGCTCCAGAACCTCGCTGGTTCGCTAAGAGGGGGCGACGGGCCGTTCCCGATGAAGCCTGCCGGGAAGAAGCGCGGCACGCGGACGCGGCGAACGGCGTCTGCCGCACCGACGAAGGCAGCCCGCAAGCCAGCCCGGAGGTCCAGGGGAACAAGCGCACGGCTTGCCCTCCAGGGGAAGTACATGTCCGCGCTCCGGAAGCTCTCGAAGGCCGACCAGGCCGAGGTGAAGAAGGTTCGCTCCGAGCAGGGGGTCGAGGCGGCGCTGAAGGTGGCCGCGGCCAAGGCCTCATAGTCCTGGGCTTTCTGGGCATCGTCGAGCGCTTCGGGCCCACCGCGCTTCCCCTTCGGACCCGGCCCGGGGCGCTGACTGGCCCGGCCGTCAGGGCTGCGTCGAGGGCGTCTCGACCTTCTCGGCGGTCGGCGGCCGGGTCCCGGCCTTGGGCTCCATCACCGCCCAGACGCCGCCCTGCTGCGGGTACTCGACTTTCGGGCCGAGCTTCCCCGGGCCCCAGTCCCGATCGATCGTGAGGGTGTAGAGCGAGGTCTCCGACGACATCCACCCCGGGTCGTCCACGATGACGAAGGCGACCTGGGCCTCCTCCTTCGGATTGTGGAACGAGACGGTCGGGTAGCCCTTGGGAATGATGTTCTGGAACATCCCCTCCACCGCACCGCCCCACTTGTCGACCATCAGGAGGCGGAACCACCCCTCGTTCGGGTGGGTCAGCGTCACCCGCAAGTTACCCTGCCCGGGGACGGCGAACGCGTAGGCGGCCCACCCCGCCGGCCGCTCGGACCTCGCGGTGACCGTCTTGTACTGGTCCGCGATCCGGATCGCCTGGATCAGCCCGATTCTCCGGGCCGTCCGCTTGATCGTCGCTAGGAGGTTCTGGCTCCGCTGCGTCCAGTACAAGGTGTTCGGCATTTCGATGCAGCGCTCGGTCGCTGGGGGCCTCACGACTGTCCTGGTGACCGGCTGCCCGCCCGCCCCCTGCCGGACAACCACCTGCCCTCCGGCCACTGCCTGGGGCTGGTTGATGACCGCCGGCGAGACTGGGGCGTAGTCGCGGCCGGCTTGAGCGCCGCCCACGCGGGTCTCGCCCTGCGGGGGAGCGACGGCTTTTTGCGCGGCCGCTGGGAGCGCCGCCGCCACAGTCCCCAGGAGGGTCACCGTCGCCAGGATCGTTGCGGGGTTCGTCCTCATCGCGTCCTCCTACCGGGGATTCCACCGTCCGACGGATCGAGAGATTTCACGTAACAGACGCGCCGTCCCCCGGAATGGACCCCGGCTAGCTTATCGCGCCGGAGCCGGGGACGGCGACGCCTCCCGGAAAACGCCATTGACGCGGAAACCGATCTGGCGCCCCTCCGGTCGTCTCCCCTCGGTATTGTCGTAGTGAACCTCGTCGCTAGGTCGGCACGTTAGGGCCGATAGCTGAGGACTTCGGCCCTACTTCAGCGGTTTGCAGGGGAACGCTTGCTTCAATGCCCGTTCAACGAGGACCCCGGCCGGCCGATGCCACTCCTCTGGGTTGGCTTTGACGTAGCTGCGCACGACGGCGAGGACTTCCCCAAGTGCTCCGTTCGGAGGCGAACAGAACGTATAACGGTCCAGAGCGTCGTGGACTCCCTCCACGAAGCCCGCGAATTCGGCAGCCTTGACGCAGTCACGCGACCGATCTGCAGCGGGCTTCTCCTGTTCGTTCATCCCCTCCACGAGATTGTGGCCCGAGTAATAGCCGCCGCTACCGCGTGCGTTCGAGCTCGCGAGCATCGCGGCGAGGATGACGGTCGGTAAGGCGACCTTCCGGCTAAGCATTTGGTGTTCCTTCCTAGGCCGACTACACCCGGGGGCCGGTCACGCTCCGTGGCCTGCCTGCCCGTGACTGGGCGGACGCCTTCGCAGTCTCCGGGGCGTCCCTCTTCGTCCCATTCAGGAGTGCCGGGTGAGGGACTCGGACTGAAGCATCGGAAGCATGAAGACGGCGTTCATCTGTCGCCAGTTCTTGGCCGGCGATCTGGTTTCAACGAGTCGAGTAGCGTCCCTTCCCGTGATCTCCGAAACTGTATTCGTCGGCGGCGGCCCTTTGGGACCAGAGGGGAACGAGCAGCGTTCTTCCCAGGTTCCGCAGGGCCACGACTACTGCTCCCGATATCGCTTCGCCGCCGCGAGATCCCTCCACAGCTCCGCGACGTTGCGTCGTGGTCCATAGCCC
>CALFNC010000161.1 GCA_937902605.1 uncultured Acidobacteriota bacterium
CTGGTGGCCTGGCGGCTCTTCCAGATCCTGGAGGAGGCCGGGGTCCCCGACGGCGTCATCCAGTACCTCCCCGGCCCCGGCGCCGACGTGGGCGATTACATCGTCGAGCATCCGATGACGCGCTTCATCTCGTTCACCGGCTCGAAGTCGGTGGGGCTCGCCATCCAGCAGAAGGCCAGCCTGACCGCCAAAGACCAGCGCTTCATGAAGCGGACGGTGCTCGAGATGGGGGGCAAGGACTTCATCGTCGTCGACGAGGACGCCGACTTCGACGACGCCGTCCAGCAGGTCGTCGCCTCCGCCTTCGGGTTTCAAGGACAGAAATGCTCGGCATGCTCCCGCGCGATCGTCCACAAACGCCTCTACAGGCGCTTCGTGGATGCCGTGGCCGCCAAGTCGGAGAAGCTGACCGTCGGGCCCACGTCCGACCGTGGCAATACGATGGGCCCTGTCGCTTCGGAACGGCAGCTCAAGACGGTGACCAACTACATCAAGGTGGGACAGCGCGAGGCGAAGCTCGTGGCCGGCGGGAGCTGGGACGGGAAGAAGGGAAACTTCATCCGGCCGACCGTCTTCGCCAACGTGCTCTCGAAGCACCGGATCTTCCAGGAGGAGATCTTCGGCCCGGTCCTCGGGATCACCGAGGCGCGCGACTTCGACCACGCGATCGCCCTGGCGAACGACACCGAGTACGGCCTCACCGGCTCTTACTTCGGGCTCGATCGGTACCGGATCCAGCGCGCGAAGCGGGAGCTCTTTTGCGGGAACCTCTATATCAACCGCAAATGCACCGGAGCGCTCGTCGGCGTCCACCCTTTCGGCGGCTTCAACATGTCCGGGACCGACAGCAAGGCAGGCGGCCGCGACTACCTCGGCCTGTTCCTGCAGGCGAAGTCGATCTCGGAAAAATTGTAGCCTGCAGCCCCGATCACGCCGCGCTCAGACCGCGGCAGCAAGGCTCGGATCAGCGGTCGTAGACCGAGCCGCGCTGCCGCGGGACGAACCCAGCCTCGCGAATCAGCGCGACCATGTCGTCCCTCGTCATCCGATTGTGGGCGCCCGCAGCGGCGACGACGTTCTCCTCGATCATGATCGAGCCAAGGTCGTCGGCCCCGAATACGAGGGAGACCTGGCCGATCTTCTTTCCCTGCGTGACCCAAGACCCCTGAACGTGCGGGACGTTGTCGAGGTAGAGACGAGAGATCGCGAGCGTTCGGAGGTAGTCCGCGCCGCCCGAGATCTCGACCTGGCCGTCCAGGGCCGTGTTCTCCTCCTGAAACGTCCATGGGATGAAGGCCGTGAACGAGGCAGCGCCGCGGGCGTGCGATTCGTCCTGGAGGGTCCGGATCACGTCGAGGTGGCGAACCCGCTCCTCGAAGCTCTCGCCGACGCCGAACATCATCGTGGCCGTAGTCGTCATCCCGAGCCGGTGCGCCTCCCGGTGGACCAGGGACCACTCCCGAACGGGGGCCTTCGTGAGCGCCCAGATCCGCTTGCGGACCGGGTCGTCGAGGATCTCCGCCCCGCCGCCCGGGACCGACATCAGTCCGGCCTTCTGGAGCCGCACCAGGACGTCCCGAACCGACGTTTTCTCCCTCTTCGCCAGGAACCAGATCTCCGGCGCCGACAATGCATGGCGGTGGATGGCGGGGTAACGGGACCGCAGGAAGGAGAGGACCTCCTCGTAGTAGCCGAACGGGAGGTCGGCATGGACCCCTCCCTGCAAAAGAATCCCCGTCCCTCCCAGCGCGAGCGTCTCCTCCACTTTCCGCCCGATCTCCTCGACCGGGAGAACGTAGCCCTCCGGGTCGCCGGCCTTCCTGTAAAACGCGCAGAACGCGCAACGGTAGATGCAGACGTTCGTGTAGTTGATGTTCCGGTCGACCTGGTACGTGGCCGTCGCCTCCGGCTGACGGCGGCGCCGAACCTCATGCGCCGCATGGCCGAGCTCGAGGAGCGAGGCTTCTCGGAAAAGGCGCGCCGCATCGAAGGGAGTCAGTCGCACGCCCGACGGCGCTTCGCGAAGGATCTCCAGGGCGGGACGCACTATTCCTTCCTTCGAGGGACGAGTGGAATGCCGGCGAACGGCGGAAGGTCCGGGGATGGGATGAGCCCATGCGCGGCCGCCCTTCGGTAGAACTCGGAGAGCCCGGCCTCGTCCTCCTCCCCGAGGTCGTGATGGAGGCTTTCCACCAGGTAGGTCGACAAGAAGGAGGAACCGAGCCCCGTCCTCTGCGCCGCTTCGCGAATGACGCGGTCGATCTTTCGCTTACCGAAATCCCTTGACCAGAAGAAGGGGTCGGGCGGGACCCCAGGGCGGACCGCCCAGACGGCGAAGACGAACGGCAGGCCAGTCAGCGCTCTCCATCCTTCCGCGAGGTCACAGACCAGGAGCCCTGTCAGGTCGGCTCGAAGGGCCGGGTCGCCGATCAGGAGGGCGGCGTCGTGGTGGGCGAGCATCTCCGAGAGGTCGGGCGCCGCAACGTGGAACTCCGGGACGTGCCCGTAACGATCAGCCAGCAGAATCCGGGCCATCGCGGCGGACGAGCGAGAGGAGGAGTCGAGGGCCACAGTTCGGACGCTCTCGAACGGGATCTTCGAGACGAGAAGAACACTTCGGACCCTCTCCCGGGAGGCGATCCCGAGGCCGCGGACGATGCGAAGACCGGGGATCCTCGCCGCCTCGATCGAAGGGATGAGCCCCGCGTCCACCTCCCCTCGCTTCAGGCGGTCCGCGCAGGCCGAAGGGATGTCGGTAATCGACTCGACCCCCTCGACCGTCCCTTTCAGGAAACCCCAGGTGAGCGGCCAGGCGTTGACGAAGTCGACGAGCGAGACGCGGATCGGCGAGGTCATTTCCTTCCCCACGGGATGATACGTTGCCTCGGCTCGCCCGGACGCTGAGGATCAACGACGGCCCGCGCCGATCGCCCGGATCGCCGCGATCGCCCGCTCGACCCTTGCCGGACCCGAGCCTGCGATCTCTATGACGGACGCTGCGTACTCGCGAAGCGTGGCGACGAAGAGGGCGTGCACCTCCGCCCGAAGATGCCCTCGGTCGCGACTCGGGTCCGGGTGCCACGGCAGGTCGGGCATGTGGAGGAGATAGAGGTCGGCGAGGCGCACCCGGGCCGCCCGCTCGATCCATCGCGGACATCTCCCGTAGTAGTGGCGGGAGTAGACGACCGTGGAGACCAGGTCAGTGTCGAGGAGCAGGAGACCAGGATCTGACCGCTGTGCCTCCTCCACGGCGCGGACGTGCGCTCGCGCGATCGGAGAGACATCGGAGAACGCGAGCGGTGCGCCTTTGGCCTCCGCGTAGATCCGGGCGGCCTCGGGGACCCACGGGACGCTCATCTGTCTAGCGACCTCCGCTGCGATGGTGGTCTTCCCCGTGCACTCCGAGCCGGTCAGGACGACGCGGTACACAACACCCTCAGCCGTCCGCCCCCGACGTGAGGCTATGCCGCCAGCTCCTCACGCCCTGGATGGCGAGGCCGAGAAAGATCGCGTAGAGGCCTGCGGTGAGGAACAAGTGCTTGGCCATGTAGATGCCGATGTATACGGCGTCGACCGCTATCCAGACCCACCAGTTCTCGAGCCACTTCCTCGTCTGCATCCACTGTGCGACGAGGCTGAAGGAGGTCGTGGTGGAATCCCAGAACGGCAGCGACGCGTCGGTTTGTCCGTGGAGGACGAGGCCGAGAACGCCCGCACCGGCCGCGCCGCCCGCCCCGAGAAGCCAGAGAGCGCGGCGCGGCGTCCGCGTCACGCTCAGGGATCCGTCCAGCTTCCCGCCGTGCCTCCACGCCCACCACCCGTACAGGCACAGGACCACGTACACCACCTGGAGGCCCATGTCGGCATAGAGCCGCGCCTTCCAGAAGACGACGATAAAGAGACCGACGTTCACGAGACCAGTCGGCCATCCCCAAACGCTCTCCTTCACGATCAGCCAGACGCTGGCGATACCGAACACGACCCCGGCGATCTCCCAGGCGCTCACTGGCATGGACCTCCGGCGAGAGGGAGCCTGCGCGTGCGGATCCGGTCGTCCGGCAGCGTCAGTGCCGCGGCCACCGCCAGGAGCGGCAGGGCGGCAACCAGGAGGATGGGCGCGGCCACCCCATGGTGGTCGGCCAGGCGGCCGAGCATCGGCGCCGCGATCCCTCCAGCCGAGACCCCGAGGCCAAGCGTCAGGCCCGAGGCCATACCGACCCGGTTGGGCAGGTACTCCTGCCCCATCACGACGAGGACGCTGAACGGCAGGTAGAGCGTGAAGCCGATCGGGACGAGCAACGCCGTGGCGAATCGTGCGTCGTGCGCGGTGGACAGGGCGAGCAGTAACGGCGCGAGGAGGCCGAGGGAACAGAGGACGACGATCCTCCGGCCGTGGCGATCGGCCAGCCGGCCGCCCACGATGGTGGCCACGACCCCGGTTCCCAGGAGAAGGGCGAGCGCGGCTGCTCCGTCCGCTTTGGAGCGCCCCAGGACCTTCGCCCAGAAGAGCGGTACAAAGGCCGACAGCCCGATGTAGATGACCGAACGGCTGATCACGACAAGGCCGAGCCGGGCGAACGGCCGCCAGCGGTCCGGCGTTTCCGCGCCTGCTCCCCCCGCCCCAGGCGCAGGTCTGAGCGCTCCGAGCTGAGGGGTCTGTGTGAGGAGGAAGGCTGCCACGGCGAGCATCGGGACGACCATGACGAGGGAGGACCTCAGGCCGAAAGCGAGGACGAGCGGTGTGATCAGGATTGGGCCGGTGGCGACCCCCAGGTTTCCGCCGGTCGAGAAGATGCTCATCCCCGTCGCCCGTCTGCTCCCGGAGACGTAATTCGCGGCGCGCGATCCCTCCGGGTGGAAAGCAGCGATACCGAGGCCGCTGAACGCGACGGCGGCCACGATCAGAGGATAGGTCGGAGCGAGTCCCGAGAGGGCCATCCCAACGCCGGCGGCGGCGACACCCGCCGGGATCAGCCAGGGCGACGGGCGGCGATCCGCCAGATAGCCGAAGACGGGCTGGACGACGGACGATGCCACGTTCGCGGCGAGGATGAGCCCACCCGCGGCAGCGTACGTGAGGCCCCTCTCCGCGATGAAGAAGGGAAGGAGGGCCGGAAGGATCCCCTGGTTCAGGTCAGTCATGAGATGACCGAGCATCAGGATCCCCAGCAGCCGGCGGTTCACCGCCCCGTTCTCGGCGAGACGGTCGGGAATGTCAACCCGCGGGGGGAGGCAGCCGGCGGCTTCGTTCTTCGGAACGGAGCCTCAGGCCCCCGCGTAGCCGGGTCTCATGCGAATGAGTAGTGGCGGATGTTCGCGAGGTCCTTGAGGAGCTCGGCCCGAAAGTCGGGGTGAGAGATGGAGATGAGCGCCTCGCCCCGCTCCCGGAGGGTCTTCCCGTGGAGGTTGACGGCGCCGTACTCGGTGACGATCCAGTGGACGTGCCCCCGCGTCGTGACTACCCCGGAGCCCGGGATCAGCTCCCGGACGATCCGTGAGACCTTTCCGCCTTGCGCCGTTGACGGCAGGGCAAGGATCGGCTTCCCCCCTTTCGAGAGGGCGGCGCCGCGCATGAAGTCCATCTGCCCGCCGATGCCCGAGTAAATCCGGTGGCCGATCGAGTCGGCGCAGACCTGTCCGGTCAGGTCGATCTGGAGCGCAGAGTTGATCGCTACTACCTTGTCGTTCTTCCGGATTATGGCCGTGTCGTTCGTCCGGTCGCACGGGTGGAATTCGACGAGGGGATTGTCGTTGACGAAGTCGTAGAGCCGCTTCGTGCCCGCGATGAAGCTGGTGACGAGGCGGTTCGGGTGGATCTTCTTGAGTCGGTTCGTGACCGCTCCGGACTCGACGAGGTCGACGACGCGATCCGAGAACATCTCGGTGTGGATCCCGAGGTCGTGTTTGTGGCGCAGCCGGGCGAGGGCGGCGTCCGGGATCGCACCGATTCCCATCTGGAGCGTTGACCCGTCCTCCACGAGGCCGGCAATCAGGTTGCCGATGTGCGCCTCGGCAGCGGACTCCTCTCCCGGCGGGTTCTCGTGGAGGGGACGGTCGGTGTGGATGAAGGCCGACACGCGGTTGAACGGCACCACCGAGTTCCCGTGGGTGCGGGGCATCTGCTCGTTGATCTCGGCGATGATGATCCGGGCGGAGTCGGCCGCGGCCTTTGCGGTATCCACTGAGGTTCCGAGAGTGCAGTTCCCGTGACGGTCCGGGAGGGACAGCTGGAGGATGGCCATGTCGAGAGGAACGAGCCCCTCGGTGAAAAGGCCGGGAATGTCCGAGAGGAAGATCGGCATGAAGTCCGCGCGGCCTTCCTCGATCGCCTTGCGGAGCGGCGCTCCCGTGAAGAGCGAGATCGACGTGAACCGGCCTTCCTTGTCCGGCTCCGCGAATGGCGCAGGGCCGCTCGTATGCATGTGGTAGAGCCGGACGTTCTCGAGGTCGGATCTGGCGGACATCGCTTCGATGAGGGGGGTCGGGGTGGCGACCGCTCCGTGGACGAAGATCCGCATGGCACTCGTGACGAGGCGGACCGCTTCCTCCGCGG
>CALFNC010000162.1 GCA_937902605.1 uncultured Acidobacteriota bacterium
GTGGACGGTCGGGTCGCGGTCGTCACCGGACTCTGCGTGGGGACGATGTGGGAAGGCGCGGTGGAGCGCGGCCTGCCGGGGTGGCGCGACACGGGCGTGGAGGTCCGCGGCCCCGCGGTGGCCGACGTGGCACACGCCTTTGCAGACACCTGGGCGGCCACGGGGCCGCCGCTACCTCCCGATGAGATTCCGGCGCCCGGCCTGCTTGCGGAGGGTGATGTGGACCTGCGCGTGGTCGCGTCGATGCCGGGCACCGGTGGTCTCTACCGCCTCGACCCGCTCGTCGCGTCCCTCGCCCGCCGCACGCTGTGGCTGACCGACGCGTACTTCGCCGGCACGTCGAGCTATGTCCAGGCGCTCAGGGCCGCGGCGCACGACGGCGTCGACGTGCGCCTGCTCGTCCCCGGCCCGGGAAGCGACATCCCCTTCACGCAGGCCGTGTCCCGCGCTGGGTATCGCGCCTTGCTGGAGGCCGGCGTCCGCGTCTTCGAGTGGAACGGCTCGATGCTGCATGCCAAAACCGCGGTGGCCGATGCGCGCTGGGCGCGGGTGGGCTCCACCAACCTCAACCTGGCGAGCTGGATCGGGAACCGCGAGCTGGACGTGGTGGTCGAGAACGAGGCCTTTGGTCGCCAGATGGAGGAGATGTTCCGGGAGGATCTCAGCCATTCCACCGAGATCATTCTCCACCGCTGGGCGCGGGTGCGCCCTGTGGGAAATGTCCGCCAGCCCCGGGTCCGCGGCGCCGGAGGGAGCACGACGCGGGCCGCGGCTGGCGCGCTGCGCGTCGGCAACGCCCTCGGGTCCGTCCTGGCGGCGCGCCGGCTCCACGGTCCAGCGGAGAGATGGCTCATGGCCGAGGGCGGACTCCTGCTCGCCGTCGTGGCCGCCCTCGGATTCCTGTGGCCGCGCCTCGTGGCCTGGCCGCTCGCCGCGTTCAGCCTGTGGCTGGGGCTGGCGCTTCTCGCCCGCTCCGTGAGGCGTAAGACGGACATTCCGCCAGAAGGCGAAGAACGGAGCGCCGCAAGGGTGCAGAGGGACTGATGCGTTTCCGGGTGATGACCTACAACATCCACCGCGCGATCGGTGTCGACCGTCGCTTTCGTCCCGAGCGGATGATCCGCATCATCGAGAGCCACGAGCCGGACATCGTCCTCCTGCAGGAGGTGGATGACGGCGTCCCGCGGTCACGCGGGTTGGATCTCGCGCGAGAGCTGGCGGCACCCTTGGGTTACCCCCACGTGGCCGTTGGTCACAACGTTATCCTCCGCAAGGGCCGCTATGGCAACGCCACCTTGAGCCGGCATCCGATCCTTCGCGAGCGCAACATCGACCTGACCATCGGAAATTGGAAACGCCGCGGCTGCCAGCATACCGCCATCGTCCTGGAGGGCCGGGGGGGGCGCAGCCACCGGCTCGAGGTCTTCAACCTGCACCTGGGTCTCTCGGCCCACCAGCGCGAGGAACAGGTTGCGCTTCTCGCCCGGTCCCGCGAGATGGCTTCGCTGGGGACCGGCGTAGCTTGCCTCGTAGGTGGCGACTTCAACGACTGGCGCTCGCTGCTGCAGCCCTTCTTCACCAAACGGCTGCGGTTCCGCTCCGCCACCGACCGCTCCCTGGACGGCGAGAAGGCGATTGCCACCTACCCGTCCTTCTTTCCCAGGGGTCCCCTCGACAGGATCTACTACCGCGGGCCTGTCAAGCTCCTCTCGGCTCGCCGCTGCCGGCTGCGGCTCTCGCGGATCGCCAGCGACCATCTCCCGATCATCGCCGACTTCGAGATCCACTGACCCCGCCGGTCCTCCTATTCCGCAACCCGCACGCGGGCGGGACGGAGGAGCTCGTCGTTCCACAGGTAGCCGCGGCCGGCCTCGTCGACAACGGTTCCCGGTGCGCCGTCGAAGTCCCGAACCGTGGCCAGGGCTTCGTGGCGCGTCGGGTCAAAGGGTTGGCCGACACTCTCGAACGACTTCACGCCCTCGGCTTCCAGCAGGCTTCTCAGCCGGCGCTGCATTCCGTAGAGGCCTGCGACCACCGAATCCGGCTACTCGTCAATGTGAACCAGGGCGCGATCGAAGCCGTCGGCCAGATCGACGAGCGCGAGCAGCAGGTCCTGCTTGGCTTGCCGGGCGGCCACGTCGCGATCGCGTTCCACCCGACGCCTGTAGTTCTCGAAGTCCGCTCTCGTCCGCAGGTAACGGTCGCGCTCCTGCTCCAGCTCGGCTCGCAGCCCCTCGAGGCCAGCCTGCTCCAAGCCCGCTGGCGGCGTTCCTTCTTTGACCGAGTCGTCTGCCACGCTGCCCGTCCGCTTCCTATCCGCCACCGGGTGGGAGGCTCCCAAATTGATCCTGGTTGCTTTAGCCACGGAGTACCTCCGAACGGGTCCCTTCATGGCCGCCCTACGATCGCCTTGACAGCCGCCTCGGCCCCAATGTGTGTGGGAGTCGAAGACCCCAAACCACGACCGTGCTCTCACCCATGATCATGCCTCCGGCAGCAGCCTTGCATTTGGCGTGCCGGGGAGGCCGTAGCTCGATGTGGAGGCGCACCGTTCGGAGCGCCCCCCACTCCCGGTTGCAACCGCTTCCGTCCCCGTTGAAAGAACTACAGGAAGTCGTCGTGTGAGCCGTCGCCGGCCCCGTCGGACGGCCGGCCTATGCGAGTCGGGGCGACCGACGCGAGGGCCCGACCAGCCTGGCACAGGGCTTGCTATCGTCGTGGCATGTCTGGCAAGCAATCGTGTCTGGGTCCTCGACTCGGAGAGCGCCAGGCCTTTCTGAGGGAGGCATTAGGATGAACAGGCTCAAAGGCGTCGCCCTCCTCCTGCTCGCGGCCGGCATCCTCGCGCTCGCGTACGGCGGCTTCACGTACACCAGGAGGACACACCAGACGAAGCTCGGGCCTCTCGAGTTTGCGATCAAGGAGAAGGAGACCGTCAACGTGCCGGTGTGGGCCGGCGTCGCTGCAATCGTGGTCGGCGGGGTTTTGCTCTTCGTGCGTACGAAGGAGTAGCCATGTCTGCGTCCGCGCCTGAGTCCCCATGGCGCTCGAGCCCGCGGTTCCAAGGGCCGCGAAAAGGGCATATGCCAACGCCGACGCACCATCTCAGGAACCGAATGTTCGCCGTGGCGGCGCTCCTCGTCGGCGAGATGAAGAACTACGCGTAACGAGACTGGAGGACTGTAATGCTTTGGACAATCTTCGTCATTCTCCTCGTACTGTGGCTCCTCGGCATGGTCACCTCCACCACAATGGGCGGTTTCGTCCACATTCTGCTGGTGGTGGCGGTAATCATTCTGATCATCAACCTCGTCTCCGGACGACGCGCCCTCTAGGGCGATTCGTCGGGACGACAGCATGGGGCGGTGGACGCCGCAATTCCAGTGAGGGCCAGCCGCCCCGAGGTCCCGAGCCGCGCAGTGCGCTCGTCGGGTCCCCATCTCTATCCGCGTCTCTCTCCCCATGGAGCCTCAACGCGCGGTCCCTAGGGCCGCCAGAAAGGACACACGATAATGAAGACGCACCTTATCAAGATTCTCGTTCCCGGCATCGTTGCCGCTGCCGCGCTCGCGCTCGCCGTGAGCGCGGGCGCCGAAACGCCTCCGCCCGCTGCGACCCCTCCGGCCGCCACGGCCCCTCAGGCGGCCCCAATGACTGGCCACCACAAGGCCCATGTTGCGAGGGCCAAGCACGACACCGACATGAAGGCGGAGTGCCAGGCCATGATGGACAAGAAGCAGGAGATGCAGGACAAGGCGGGGGCGATGGACGCCTCTCTGGACAAGCTGGTGGCAGAAATGAACGCCGCCACGGGGTCCAAAGAGGTCGGCGCCCTGGAGAAGCCAATGGCGGCTGTCATCAATGAGCTGGTCGCCCAGCGGAAGGCCTCCCAAGCCATGATGGCGGAGATGCAGCCCGCGATGATGACCCACATGATGCGTCACATGCGTAGGCACGGAACGAAGGGCGCCATGGAGTGCCCGATGATGAAGACGGGCCATCCTCCCGAACCCAAGGCAGAGGAGAAGAAGCCTACGATGTAAGGAGCCCGCAGGACGGCGGGGCGCTCCCTCACAGCCCCGCCGCCCAGCCCGTTCCTGGGCGAAGAGGGCCTCATCCGTCGGAAAGAGCACCGGCGCTGGGGCCCGAGGAAGAGGAGGACACGACAATGAACAAATACGTTGGAGAGCTCGAGAAGCTCACCCTGAGTAATGGCTACTTCCGGCAGGTGCTTTTCACCGCCAAGCACGCCCAGCTCGTGGTGATGTGCTTACAACCAGGTGAGGACATCGGCGACGAGGTTCACCCCGACGTCGATCAATTCTTCCGCATCGAGAAAGGCGAGGCCAGGTTTGTCTTCGACGAGAAGGAGGAACGCCTGGTGCACGATGGCGGCGGAGTCGTGGTGCCGGCGGGGACATACCATAACGTCATCAACGCTTCGAAGACGGCACAGCTGAAGCTATACACGATCTACTCTCCGCCGAACCACCCGGACGGCACCGTGCATAAGACGAAGGCAGAGGCGGAGGCGGCCGAGAAGTCGCACGCCGCAGCGGGCCTCGACGTGCATTGAAGACTCGCTGCCATTCCGGGGCCCGGAAACGTCCGAAGCACCCTTCGGGGCATTTTGTAGCCCTTGCGAGCCGATTGATGCCATCCCGTGGCTTCACGCGGCCGCTCTGCCTCGGGCCAGCGTCGTCAGCGGGCGTCGCCACTAGCCCATGCCTCGCTCCGGCACCGACGAGGACCGGCCGGGAACGCATCCAGGAAGGAGTTCGCCATGTCCGCTCGGTGTCGAATGCGCCTCCTACACGTATTCCCCGGCGCAGCGATCGTCTGCCTCGCGCTGGCTGCCTCGGCCACCGATGAAGATTTTCCCGCCCTGACAAACCGCCTTCAAGCGGAGAAGCCGATGTTCGCGAAGCGCCAACAGGCTTTGCTTGCGGAGCGCTACGATCTCGCGGACCGGCCAGCCAAGGGGACGGCCATGTCGCGCGGAATGCCGGTGCAAGACGGCGTGCGCGTCAAGCTGCCCGCCGGCATGACCTGGGAGAGACTCGCCGCCTTCTCACCGGAGGAGATCAAGGCACGGCGGCTCTGGCCGGCCGGCTTTCTTCCATTGCCGCATCCCCATCACGAAGCAGGCGGCATGGTCTTCCCTAAATTCCTCATCGAGGAAACGAAGAAGCAGACCGATCGGGATCTGACTCGCTTCGACCTCGACTTCGACTTGCCGGATCATTTCCTGCCCGAGTTCCCGGCACCGATCTATCTGACGACGCGGC
>CALFNC010000163.1 GCA_937902605.1 uncultured Acidobacteriota bacterium
CGAAGTCCGCCTCGGCCCGCTTGAAGTCGGCCACCGCTCGCCGGTAGGCCGCATTGGCCTTCTCCGCCTCCAGCCGGTAGCGCTCCCGGTCGATCCGGACCAGAACCGTCTCGGTCGTCACCTTGTCCCCGGCGTTGAAGAGGACCTCGCGCGCGACGCCCGCCACCTCGGCGGTGATCTGCACCATCTCGTCCGGCTCGAGCGACCCCAACGCTTTCACCGTGTAGACGACGTCTCTGGCGACGACCGGCGCCGTGCGCACGGGAAGGCTCCTGCCCCCCTTCCTCCCGGCCGGAGCGGAATCGCCGGCTCGTCCACATCCGGAGGAAAACGCCGCAGCCAGCGCGACGAAGGCAAGGAAGGGACGACACGACTTGGCCATCAGGACCCCCAAGGAACGCGATGGGCGCCGGCCAACCGACCGGCGCCAGACCACCCATTCTCCCTGCCCCTTCGAGCCGCGTCCATGAGCCGTCCGCACCAGATGCGACTCCTCCAGTTCGCCGAACCGACCGACGGCCTCCCTATGCTGCAGCGCCCGGCCCGGCAGGGCTTCCCGAAGGGCGGAGGCCCCGGCGATACGCGACGATGCCCCAGGCGAGGTACGCGACCTCGGCGGCCGCGACGAGGACCATCCACTTGACGACGGGCGAGTCGCCCATTCCGTACGAGTGCATCCCGGTCGTCAGGACGAAGTTCACTCCGAGATACGTCATCACGATCGTCTGGAACGCCGCGATGCTGATGACCGCGACGCCGAACGTCCCGATCACCTTGTCCACCTTCAGGTGAAGGATCGCCATGTAGGCGAGGAACGCCACGAGCGACCAGACCTCCTTCGGGTCCCAGCCCCAGTAACGTCCCCACGAGGAGGCCGCCCACATCGAGCCGGTCAGGATGCCGGCGAGCAGGAAAATGGAGCCGGTGAACATGTACCAGTAGAGGAGGTCGTACATCTTCGCGGCGAGGTCGGCGCGCGCCGGCGCGAAGATCGAGACGCCGATCTGCATGTGGGCGACGACGAGGCCGAGCGCTAGGACCGAGTAGCCGACCATGATGATCGGGACGTGGATCGCGAGCCACGGCGTCCCCGCAAGGACGGGCGCGATCGGGTGGATGAAGCGGTCGATCGGCAGGAGGTCCGTGAGCGCCATCGTCAGCGCGGCCATCACCGCGGCGTTCGTGACGACGACCCGATTACGCAGGAGCGCGTAGGCGACGACGGCGAAGAGGCCGACGCCCCACGCGAGGAAGAGCATCGACTCGTACATGTTCGCCGCGGGGATCCGCTCCCCGGCGCTCCAGCGCAGGGCGATCCCCCACGTCATCGTGCCGAAGCCGGCGAGGAGGAGCGCGAAGGCCGTCCCATCGAGGATTCGGCCGAGGCGGCTCTGCCGAAGGGACGCGGCGATCGAGAGGACGAGCGAGCCGAGAAGGACGATCCACGAGAGCCGGACCGGGTTCAGCCGGTTGTAGAAGATCTCGCGATCGATCTTCGCCGGGGACGGCCACCCCTCGGGCCGCGGGGCGGTCGCGAGGAAGGTGAGGGAGTCCGGGGAAAGGTTCGCGGGGACGGCCCATCGCGCGCCCGGGTTGCCCGGGACGGGGATCGGGCGGACGGCCTCGCGCTCGAGGACTGCCTGCAGGACAAGGAGGCGCTCCTTGATCTTCTCGGCCTCCTGGACAACGCCCCGGCGCGGCTGTTCCTGAGCCGCCGCCTGGTCGGCGGACTGGATCAGCTGCATCGCCTTCGGGTTCTGGACGAGGCGGAGGAACGATTCGTGGGACGTCCCGCGCGGCAGCCCGATCGCCTCGGCGAGGTCAGCCGAACCGAGGCGGATGACCGGCGCCTCGAGTGTGGCCCGGGGGTCGAAGAGCCAGCCGGCGAAGGTCACGACCGGGTCCTCGCCTCTCCATGTGTGCGACCCCGTGACCTTCCAGACCGTCTCGCGAGCGAGCGTGTCGAGCGGCATCGTCCGGCCGTCGTGCTGGACGGGGAGCCGCCGCAAGACGTTCGGGTCTCCGTTGGGTGAGGCCGCGGAAGCCGAAGGTGACGAAACGGCCGCCGCCCCGAGGGCGAGGAGGAGCGCGAGGGCGGCGCGCTCCCTGGCCTGCGCGATCCGGGTGAAGAGGACGACGACCATCCCGAGGACGAGGACGACGTACCCGGCGAAGACGACGTTCTGGCCGGGGTCCTTCGAGACGGCGAGGACGGTCGCCTCCCGTCCTCCCGTCTGCTGGTAGCTCGATTGGAAGAGCGAGTACCCCCGGTGATGGAGCTCGTGGTTCATGAAGACCCGCGCGGGGAAGCTCTTCCCGGAGTCGAGGTCGGTGACCACGATTTTGCTCAGGAAGCCCGAGGGACGCATCGTCCCGGGATACGTCTCGAGGACGAAGTCGTCGAGCTTCACCGAAAAGGGAAGCTGGTGACGCGCGAGGACCTTTCCCTCCTTGTCGTGGCTCTCGATGGCCGACCCGCTCTCTCCCTCCCAGAGGCCGAGAGTGCCCTCGACCTTGAAGAAATAGGTGACGGCCGAGCCCGCA
This sequence comes from uncultured Acidobacteriota bacterium, assembly GCA_937902605.1. Classification (GTDB taxonomy): domain Bacteria; phylum Acidobacteriota; class Thermoanaerobaculia; order UBA5066; family UBA5066; genus CAIMWE01. Next base: position 2,545 of record CALFNC010000163.1, read on the forward strand.
AAGATCAGGAGAAGCGAGGCGTGCGTGAGGACGAACCCCACCCGCCTCTTTCCCCACGGGAAGAGGTTCGCGAGGGACACCGCCACGTTGATCGCGAGGAGCCCCTGCAGGCCGAGGAACCACCAGGAGTAGTAGACGAGGCGGCCGGCCGTCTCGACTCCCGCGCGCGATTCGACGATGGTTCCGGCGGAGAGTCCGACGAGGAGCAGAACGAGGAGAACGACCGCGAGCTTGAGCGACGAAAGGAGGGCGACAAACTGTCTCAATTGATCCGTCCTGGCGGGAGAAGTGCGGGCGGGGCGCCCGGGGGCCCCGGAGTTTCCCATCGGGGGGCGCCGAAGTCGAGGAGGCGCCCCACGTCCCATGGAACGCCGGAATCAGCCGTTCGGCACGTCCCACAGGTCCTTGACCGCCGGATGGTCCCAGGCGATGCGCCATTCGTCGGGGTCGGCCAGGTCGAACGTGCGCGTCACGATGTAGAAGAGGCCGCATGGGTTCGTCAGTGGCCGGTAGCCGTGCGCGACCCCTTCCGGGATCCGCACGAGAAGGTCCTGCCCGTCGCCGGCCACCATAACCTGCGTCCGGAGATACGTGGGAGAGTCTTTCCGGACGTCGAACAGGACGAACTTCGCCTTGTATGGGTGCGGGCAGAACCAGACGTCCTGCTGCTTCAGGTGGTAGTGCAGCCCCTTGACGTGGTCCTCGGCGTTCACGATCGTGAAATTGATCTGGGCCACCGGAAAGTCGTGGAAGAACGCCGCGAGCGGTTCCGATCCGGCGTGGTCTGCCCCGGCCCGGTAGACCTCCTGGAAGAACCCGCGGTCGTCGACGAAGCGAGTCAGCCGGTGGACCTCGACCCCGGCGATCGGCCCTGGCTTCTGATATGACTTAGTCCCCTGGACGAACTCAGGGCCGATCGCCTCCATGGGAAGCACGGGTGTCGCGGGATTGCTCATCGGATGTCCTCTCTAGCCCGGATTCTAGCGAGGCCCGGCGTTTTATGGTTCATCCGAGCCATGCCCGAGCGGATCGTCCGCGACACGCTCGGGCTCCGGCGGCTCTATCTTCCCCCCAGGCGGTAGCCCGCCGCCTCCCGCCCGGCCCGCGAATTGCGGACTGCGAGGAACCATGTCGTAAACTTCGGCTACTCCAAGAAACTCGAAACACCAGATTCACACAGGAGCCCTGCATGGCCAACCAACTCTTCGCCCGGAAGCCGCTCGCCCTGCTCCTCGAGGAGATGCGGGGAGAGAACAGGCTGCGGAGGATCCTCGGTCCGATCCACCTGACCAGCCTCGGCGTCGGCGCGATCATCGGGGCCGGCATCTTTGTGGCGACGGGCGCCGCCGCCCATAACGTCGGGGGCCCAGCCCTGATGCTTTCCTACGTCGTGGCCGGCATCACGTGCGTCTTCGCAGCGCTCTGCTACGCCGAATTCGCCTCGATGGTCCCGGTGGCCGGCTCCGCGTACACCTACGCGTACGCGACGCTCCGTGAGCTGTTCGCCTGGATCATCGGGTGGGACCTGATCCTCG
>CALFNC010000164.1 GCA_937902605.1 uncultured Acidobacteriota bacterium
GTCCCTGCGAGGCCTTCCGCCGCTCGCCCGGGTCGCGCATCGTCTCGTTGCGTCGGCGGAGGCGCTCCTCGACCGCGGTGACGTCGTCGCGCGTCCGCCGGATCCGCTGGGCCGCGTCGACCGCCTTCTCGGTCGCCGCGCCCGCCCGCTCCACTGCCTCCCACCGCTTTGCCCGGTCGGCGGGCGTGCTCGTGCTGCGCGGGTCGGCGAGGACGGTGACCTTCGTCGAGGCCTTCTCGTCCTTGTACCGGACCGTCACGGTGTACTCGCCGGGCGGGACCTCCGGCCCCGAGCCGGCCCACTCGGGCAGCGGCCCGGCGTCGGCGGCACGGGGGAAACGCCGGAACGCGTCGCGCGAGAGGTCCCAGGCGGCCCGGGTGACGCCGTGGCGCGCCGGGACGTCGAACGCCCGGACGAGCTTGCCGGCCGCGTCGGTCACGCGGATGTCGACCTTCGGCCTGAGCGGGTCGGCTCCCCCCTCGGCGTCGTCCTCGCTCCGACCGCGCCCACGGGTCGTCCGGGGAGGCTCTTCCTCACCGGCGGGCGGGAGGGTCGGCGCGTTCAATGAGAAGGTCAGGATCGCCCCGTAGGCGCGCGCATCGCCGGCGAATTCCCCCGCACCGGGCGAGGAGGCCCCGGCCATCTGCGCACGGACATGTTGCTGCGCGGGCGCAGAGGCGAAGAGGTGGAGCGGCTCGGTCAGCACCTGGTCCGACAGCTCGCGGAAGGGGCGGATGTCGTCGAGGATGTAGATCCCGCGCCCGTGCGTGGCGATGACGAGGTCGTGCTCGCGCGGGTGAATCGCGAGGTCCATGACCGACGCCGTCGGGATCGTCTTCTTCAGGTGAAGCCAGCTCGGGCCGCCGTCGAGCGACGCGTAGAGACCGGTCTCGGTCCCGAGGAAGAGGAGGTCCTTCTTCACCGGGTCCTGGACGATCGACAGCGCGTAACTCTTCAGCGCCGGGGTCGAGAGGCTCTTCCAGCTCTTCCCGAAGTCATCGGTCCGGTAGACGTACGCTCTGAAGTCGCCGTGGCGATGGTTGTCCAGGACCGCGAAAGCCGTCCCGGCCGCGTGCGGCGACGCCTCGATGGCGGCGACGTAGGCGTTCGCGGGGGCCGAGGGGAGCGCCTTCTCGACTGACGTCCAGCTCTTCCCCCCGTCGCGGGTGACGTGGATCCGCCCGTCGTCCGACCCGGCCCAGATCAACCCCTTCTCCACCAAGCTCGGTGTGATGGTGATCAGCGTCGTGTAGTTCTCGGCGTTCGAGGCGTCGATCGTGATGCCGCCGGATTCATCCTGCTTCTGCCATTCGGGCCTGTTCGTGGTCAGGTCGGGGCTGATGACGCTCCAGGTGGCCCCCCGGTCGGTTGACCGGTGGACAAACTGGCTGCCGAGGTAGACGGTAGACGTGTCGAACGGGTCGAGGGCCAGGGCGGCGTTCCAGTTGAAGCGGAGCTTGACGTCGGGCGTCGGGGGGATCGGCTTGGCCTCGCGCCGCTCGCCCGTCACAGCGTCCCAGCGCATGAGGTTCCCGCCCTGCGAGAGCGAGTAGCCGTGCTGCGGGTCGTCACGTTCAGGGAGGGTCTCGAAACCGTCGCCACCCCCGAGCACGATCCAGTGGTGGGCCCGGATTCCACCCCTCTGCCAGACCGACGACGGACCCCGCCACGAGTTGTTGTCCTGCAGGCCGCCATAGACGTTGTAGGGCATCTGATTGTCCACGGCCACGTGGTAGAACTGGGCCAGAGGCAGCGTCCCGACGAAGCGGAACGTCTCGCCGCGGTCGCGGCTCTCGTAGATGCCGCCGTCGTTCCCGTCCAGCATGTGGCGGCCGTCCTTCGGGTCGATCCAGAGCGCATGGTGGTCGACGTGGACGGTGTTGCGGCCGGTTCCGCGGAGCGGTTCGAAGCTCTTCCCACCGTCGATCGAGACACGGAGAGGCGTCGAGAGACTGTAGACGCGGCTAGGCCAGGCCGGGTCGACGCGGATGTCGGCGTAGTAAAACGGCCGCGGGTTGACCGACGGCGCGTCGTTCACCGCCTCCCACTTTCTCCCGCCGTCCTCCGATCGGAGGAGGGCGCTCTTCTCGGCCTCGACCACCGCGTAAACCGTCTCCGGATGCTCGGCGCAGAAAGCCACGCCGATGCGTCCGAGGGCGCCCTTCGGCAGCCCCTCCTTCTCGCCCTGCTTCGTCCAGGTCGTTCCGCCGTCGAACGTGACGTGGAGGCCCGACCCCGGACCTCCGGACCTGAACGTGTGCGGCTGGCGGCGGTAGTCCCACATACCAGCGATCAGGTGGTCCGGGTTGCCCGGGTCCATCGCCAGGTCCGCGCAGCCGGTCTTCTCGTCGACGGTGAGAACCTTCTTCCAGCTTCGGCCGGCGTCGTCGGTGCGGAAAACGCCGCGTTCTGGACCGTCTGTCCACGCTGGCCCGAGCGAGCAGACATAGGCGACGCCCGCCTCGCGCGGATGGAGGAGGATCCGGCATATCCGCTCGGACTTCGAAAGCCCCAGGTTCTTCCAGGTCTTGCCGCCGTCCTGCGTCCGGTAGACGCCATCGCCGTGCGAGACGCTGTTGCGCGGGTTCCCTTCGCCAGTCCCGACCCATACGACGTCGGGCGTGCGCGGGTCGATGGCGACGGCACCGACCGAGTGGACCGGCTGCTCGTCGAACATCGGTTTGAATGTGAGGCCGCCGTTCGTCGACTTCCAGGCGCCTCCGGTCGCAGTGCCGACCCAGACGATCTCCGGGTCCCCCGCGAAGGCGTCGATGGCCGCGATCCGCCCGCTCATGCCGGCCGGCCCGATGCTCCGGGCCTTCAGGCCGTCGAGCCGCGCCGCATCGACTGCGAAAGTGCCGACAGCCGGCGCGCGGAAGGCGAGGGTAAGGAAGAGAGCGGCGGCGAACGGACGCAGGCAGCGAGCGTTCATGAATCCTCCCGGCCGAGATTCCGGCCGGTAGGACTATAGCCGGACCGACATCAGCGGCCGCGGACCTGGACGACCCGTTCCCGGAAACCTGAAGGGGGCGGCTTTCGTATCATCGGCCAGCAGCTGCATGATGAGATTGAATGCGGAGACCAGAGCGCGGCATGGAGCGGGCGCACAACTGGGAATGCGAGCCGCCTTTTTCCTCTTGCTCTTCCCGGGGGGTCTCGCGGTGGCCCTCGAGGCGCCGCGAAAGATCGTCGACTACGACATCCAGGTGGCGCTCGAACCGAAGGACAGGCTCTTCACCGGCCACGAGACGCTCCGCTGGACCAACCCCTCCGACGTCCCGGTATCCACCCTGAAGTTCCACCTCTATTGGAACGCCTTCCGGAACAGCGCATCGACCTTCTTCCGGGAGTCGGGGGGCCGCCTTCGGAAGGACCGGGCGGACGAGAAGGAGGGCTGGGGCTTCATCGACGTTACCTCGATGTCGTGGAAAGGGGCCGATCTGACGAAGGGGGCGCGCTTCGAGAGCCCTGACGACGGCAACGCCGATGACCGGACCGTCCTCTCCGTCCCGCTCCCTCGGCACTTGGCCCCAGGGGAGACGATCGCACTGGAGATCGCCTGGAAGGCGAAGGCGCCGAAGATTTTCGCTCGCGCCGGATATGTCCGAGACTTCTTCCTGGCCGGCCAGTGGTACCCAAAGATCGCCGTCTTCGAGCCGCGTGGCCGGCGGCGCCGCGCGGAGCCCGGCTGGAACGCCCACCAGTACCACGCCTTCTCCGAGTTCTATGCCGACTGGGGCGACACCCGCGTCGCGATCACCGTCCCCGAGGCGTTCGTGGTCGCCTCGGCCGGTGAGAAGGTCTCCGAGACGCGGAAAGGCGGCAAGAAGACCATCGTCTTCGCCCAGGAACAGATCCACGATTTTGCCTGGTCCGCCGACCCGCGCTACGTCATCCGGGAGTCGCTCTTCGACCCCTCCCGCGACGTCCCCGCCTCGGAGGTCGAGCGCGCGTCGAAGGTTCTCGGCCTGAGCCGGGAGGAGCTGCTGCGTGGCTTCCACCCGGTCAAGCTCCGGTTCTACATGCAGCCGGGTCACGAGAGCCAGTGGCGGCGCTACGAGGACGCGCAGAAATGGGCTCTCGCATGGCTCGGTCTCTGGGCGTTTCCCTATCCGTACGCCCAGGTCTCCGTGATCGACCCTCCCGAGGACGGCATGGGGGCTGCCGGCATGGAGTACCAGACGCTCTACACGGCCGGGACCGACAAATGGCTCGGACGCTGGCCCTTCTCCGGATTCCGGGAGCCCGAGGGGGTCGTGATCCACGAGTTCGCGCACGGCTACTGGTACGGCCTCCTCGCCTCCAACGAGTTCGAGGAGAGCTGGATGGATGAGGGGATCACGACCTTCGCCGAGACGGTGATGATGGACCGCCGCTACCGGTACTCCTTCGCGCTGCCGTTCGGGTTGGGTGTTACCGACGAGCACCAAAACCGCGCGCAGGCGCTCGGGCCCGATCTCGACCCGATCCGGCGGAGCGCCTGGGCCTTCTCTTCCGAGCGGTCCTACTTCAAGAATTCCTACGCGCGCCCCGCGACCGTCCTGCAACAGATCCGGCGTCTGGCAGGCGAGGAGGCATTCTGGCGGGCCTTCCGTGCGTACGCGCTCCGCTGGCGCTTCGACTACCCAACCTCGGAGGACTTCTTCGACGCGTTCCGCCCGCTGGCGATCCCAGGGTTCGAGGCGCTGGTGGCCGGCGCCTTCTCGGGGACGTCGTCCATCGACTTCCGGATCGTTACGGCCACCAGTGAGCGGCAGAACCTCGGCGCGGGCTACGACGACGCGGGCCGCCTCGCTCTCCCGCCCGACGAGAAGCGCAAGGGCAAGAAGGACAAGACGGATGAGCGGGGGCCGTTCGAGACCGTCGTCGTGGTCGGACGCGATGGCGACCTGGTCCTGCCGGTCGAGATCGCTCTGACCTTCGAGAACGGACAGGTCGCGCGAACGAGGTGGGATGGCTGCGAGAAGTGGATCCGGCTCCGGACGGTCTACGCCTCGAGGCTCGCGCGCGCGGAGGTGGACCCCGCGGGCACGATCGTGCTCGACCGCGACCCATTCAACAACGTCAAGGTTCTCCGCGCCAAAGGACTTTCGGCCACGGCCAAGGTGCGGACCTACGCGGTTCACCTCGTCGAGAACCTCCTCTCGCTCGCCTGGAGCCTGCCGTGAGGGATGCCCTCCGGACCGGCTTTCGGGCCATGCGCCTCCACCGCCGTCTGGCCGGCGTCCTCTGGCTCTCCCTCGTCCTCCCGGCCGGGCTGGCCTGTATGGCCCTCGGGCCTCTGACGCGGCAGCTCGACACCAGCCCTTTCCGAACGTCCCTCGTGAAAGGGTGGGACTCGTGGGCGCTCCTATCGTGGTCCTCGACGAGGGCCGCGGAATGGAAGGGGGCTCTGGCCGTCGTCCTCCTCGCTCTGCTGGTGGGCTGGCTGCTCCAGCTCTTCCTGACCGGAGGAGTCCTCCGGGTCCTCATCGACGGTGGACCACGCCCGGTCCTGGGGCGCGTCGTGACCGAAGGTACCGCGCTCTTCAAGGTGACCCTCTGGGCTACGAGCCGCTATCTCCTGTCACTTGCCTTCTGGGTGGGAGGCGTCGGCGTCGGCGTGGCGTGGCTGCTCGGGAAGATCGCCGGTAAGTCGGCCGCGCCCGACTCCTTCTTATTTGGCGTCCAGGAAACCTGGCTCCTCACAGCCGGTCTCCTCGGGTTCTTTCTCGTCTCGCTCCGGTTTGACCTGGCCCGGATCGCCCTGGCGCGTGGAGACGCCCCGAACGCCCGTACCGCCTACCGGCTTGCCGGCGTCCGCATCCGAGGGCACCGGGCCGCCCTTTTGGGCCTCGCGCTTTTCTGGAGCGTCGTGGCTCTGGCTCTGGGGTCGCTGTTCACCAGCATCGGGGTCTGGCTGAATCCCGGAAGCGGCGTGGGGCTTTTCGTGCTGATCCTCTTCCGGCAGGTCGGCTTCATGATCCAGGCCAGCGCGCGGATCGGCTTCTGGGCGACGCTGCTCCACATCGACGAGGGCCGGCGAGCGGACCTGGCGAGCGCCCTCTCTACTTCATCTTGCGGACCCGGACCTCGATCCCCTTGACGTCCTTCATCAGGTCGGTCAGGCGGGCCGGGTCCGTGTCGCCGAAGTGGTACGGGTAGAGGACATGGGGCCGGAATGCCTTCGCCGCATCGGCCACCATCTCCGGCGTCATCGTGTACGGAAGGTTCATCGGGAGAAAGGCGACCGCGATCCCCTTCAAGGCCTTCATCTCCGGGACGTTCTCAGTGTCCCCCGCCACGTAGACCCGGGTGTCGCCGAAGGTCAGGACGTAACCGTTCCCTTCCCCCTTCGGGTGGTACGGGACCCCGTCCGGCCGCATCGCCACGATGTTGTACGCCGGGATCGCAGTGACGGGGACGCCGGCGACCACCTTCTCCTCGCCGTTCCGAATCACCACCGCTCCTTCGACCTTCCCCTGACAAACAGGAGCGACGACGACCTCGGTCTTGGGTGTCCGGATCGCGGCCAGGGCCGCGGCGTCGAGGTGGTCAGGGTGGCCGTGCGTGATCAGGACAGCATCCGCCTTCGGAAGCTTGGAGTAGTTGGCCAGCTTCGAGTACGGATCGATGTGGAGGACCTTCCCTCCGAAGGCGAATATCAGCGACCCGTGACCGACGAACGTGATCTCCAGGTCCCCGGCCGACGTCTTCACGATGTCCTTCTCGAAGCCCTCCGCGAGCGCCGCCGCGCTCAGGGTGAAAAGGGTCCCGATCAGCAGAAATCCGATTCCTCTAGTCATCCGTCTCTCCTCTCCGGCTTCCATGAGCCGGCCCGAATACGGGTAGTCTAGCTCCCTCACCTAGCGGCCCCTCCTCCTCATGCCATGGGCTGCCAAGGCTCGTAGCGGATCGGCAAGTACTCCGGGAACCACATTGCGCGCCGAACCGTCTCCTCGAGGCCCAGCAGGGCCGACTCGTCGGCGTGGCCTTCCTTCACCGCGCGCCGGATGACCGCGCATGCGACCGAATGCGAGCAGTCGCGGATCTTCGTGAGCTGCGGGAAGACCGCCGACTCCGCGATGTCCTCTTGGGTAACGTGCTCCGCGAGGGCCTTCGCGGAGTCCAGGAACATCCCGTCGCTGATGTGTCTCGCCCGAGCCACGCACACCCCGAGGCCTACGCCTGGGAAGATGAACGAGTTATTGCACTGGCCGATCCGATAGGTCCGGCCGCCGTAGGTCACGGGGGCGAACGGGCTCCCTGTGGCCACGATCGCGCGCCCGTCCGACCAACGAATGGCGTCCTCGGCCGAGCACTCGACCTTCGAGGTCGGGTTCGAGAGGGGGAAGACGAGCGGCCGTTCGTTCATCTCCGCCATCCGCTTGACGATGCTCTCGGTGAAGTTGCCCGGTGTCGCCGAGACCCCGATCAGGATCGTCGGCCGGGCGTTCGCCACGGTCTCCTCGAGCGTGACCCGAGCACGGTCCTTGCAATTCCAGCTCGCCACGCTGCCTGGACCGCGAGCGTAGATCGCCTTGAAGCCCTCGAGGCCCGGCCGGTCGGTGAGGACCAGCCCCTTGGTGTCGCAGGTCCAGATTCGGCTCCGGGCCTCCTCCTCGGAGAGCCCTTCGTCGACGAGAGCGGAGACGAACAGGCCCGCGATTCCGTGCGTCGATGCCCCGGCGCCGGCGAAGACGAGCCGCTGATCGCGGATCGACTGCTTCGTGATCCTCATCGCTCCGTAGATGCCGGCGACGACGACGGCGGCCGTCCCCTGGATGTCGTCGTTGAAGCTCAAGATCTGATCTCGGAAGCGGTCGAGCTGCCGGATCGCGTTCTCCTTAAGGAAGTCCTCCCACTGGAGGAGGACGTTCGGGTAGACCTTCCGGACCGCCGCGACGAAGCGGTCGACGAAGTCCTGGTAGGCGTCCCCGCGGATCCGCTTGTGCCGGAGGCCCAGGTAGAGCGGATCTTTCAACCGCTCCTCGTTGTCGGTCCCCGCGTCGAGCATGATGGGGAGCGTGCTGTACGGTGAGACCCCCGCGCACAGCGTATAGAGGCAGAGCTTCCCGATCGGGATTCCCATCCCCCCGGCGCCCTGGTCCCCCAGGCCCAGGATTCGCTCACCGTCCGTGACCACAATGACCGACGGGTGGAGCGTGTGGTAGTTCGAGAGGACCTTCTCGATCTGGTCCCTCTGGTCGTAGCCGATGTAGAGCCCACGCCCTCGCCGGTAGATGTGCGAGAACTTCTGACATGCCTCACCGACGACCGGCGTGTAGACGATCGGCATCATCTCGTCGATCCGCTCGTGGGCGAGGCGGAAGAAGAGGGTCTCGTTCCGGTCCTGGAGGCTGGTCATGTAGACGAACTTCTCGAGCAGCGTCGGCTTGGCCTGGAAGTTCTCGTAGACGCGCTGGAGCTGCTGCTCCATCGTGCAGATGGCCGGCGGAAGCAGCCCGTTCAGGTCGAGCTCGTCGCGCTCGCGGGCCGTGAAGGCCGTCCCCTTGTTGGTGAAGGGGTCCATGAGGATGGCCTTGCCCTTCACCGGCGTGGAGATGTACCTCTCCCACGTGGCCGGGTCGACCTTGATAGAGAATTTCATATGCCCTCCTCGTCCGCGTCGGACACCAGAGGGCTCGCGCCACCAATGTTACACGCCAAATCCCCCGGGTTTCTTGACGATTCTCGAATCCGCGCCCATCTTCTTCGTGAGGGCTCGCAGCCACGGTTGAGGAGTTGGTTCGCGGAACAGAATGGTGCCGCTGGTGCTCTGCATTCCGGTGGGGTGGCATGTAACTGTCCCCGGATGACGGGCAGCGACCCGTGGGAAACTGTCGGGCCATGTCAGGCCCCCCGCCTCAACCGGCCGACGCGACGCCCCCGCTCACCGTCTTCATCGCCACCAGCCGCCGCTTCTACATGCAGGCCGAAGCCTTCTGCGAGGTCCTGCGCGCCAGGGGGCACAGGGTCTTCCACCCGTACTTCGACCGGGATGCCCGTGCCATCGAGGCGGACCCGGAGCTCAAGGTCGCGGTCCCTCTCCGGCCCCACCGGTCGTCCGCGCGAACCCTCAGCCAAGGAACCGGAGGAGTTTCCGCGCCCACTCCGCTAGGCGCCCGACCGGCGGGTGAAAGAGGAAGCTGCCGCCGAACGGGCCCCGGACCTGGAAGACCGCTTTCTCGTGGCTGAAACGGCGGAAGCCATGCTCGCCATGGTAGGCGCCGATGCCGGAAGGACCGACCCCGCCGAACGGGAGGTTCCCCTGGACGACGTGGAGCATGCAGTCGTTGACGGTCACCCCACCCGAGATGGTCCGGGCGAGGACCTCGTCCCGGCGGGCGCCGTCCTTACCGAACCAGTAGAGAGCCAGCGGCCGGTCGCCCGCGTTCACGAAGCGGAGGGCGTCCTCGATCCCCTCGTAGGGGACGACCGGGAGCACGGGTCCGAAGATCTCTTCCTGCATCACCCGCATCGTGGCATCGGCTCCCAGCACCAGGGTCGGCGGGATCTTCCGGGCCGTCGGGTCGGGACGGACCCCGTCGGGAGCCACCTCGATGACGCGGGCTCCCTTCGACCGAGCGTCCTCCACTAAGGCGGTGAGGCGCGCGAAGTGGCGGTCGTTGACGATCGACGTGTAGGCCGGGTCGCCGGACGAGCCAGGATAGAACGAGGCCGCGGTTCGCCGCACCGCCTCGACGAACTCTTCCAGGCGCCGAGCGGGGACGAGGGCGTAGTCGGGGGCGATGCAGGTCTGGCCCGCGTTGAACAGCTTGCCCCACGTGATCCGCGGAACAGCTCGGCCGAAATCGGCGTCTTCGTCCACGATGACGGGAGACTTCCCCCCCAGCTCCAGCGTCACCGGGGTCAGGTTCTTCGCCGCCGCCTGCGCCACGAGGCGTCCGACCGCGGTCGAGCCCGTGAAGAGCAGGTGGTCGAACGGCAGCGCGGACATCGCCTCGGCCAGGTCTGGGCCGCCCGTCGCCACCGCAACCTCGTCCTCGCGGAAGAACTCGCCCACGGCCTTCGCGAGGTAGTCCGAGAAGGCCGGGGTCAGCTCCGAGGGTTTCACCAGCGCCCGGTTGCCGGCGGCCAGGACCTCCACGAGCGGCCCCGCGCAGAGGTAGAGCGGGTAGTTCCAGGGGCTGATGATGCCGACGACGCCTAGCGGCTGCGTCACGATCCGCCCGGACGCCGGCCAAAACGCCGGCGCGGTCTCGACCCGCCGTGGCCTCATCCACGCTCCGAGATGCCGCCGGGCGTGGCGCACCA
>CALFNC010000165.1 GCA_937902605.1 uncultured Acidobacteriota bacterium
CAGAACCCGTACGACGAGGCGTCCGCCGCGCCCGTCGTCTACCTCGAAGGCCACGATCAGCACCGCGGCTGGTTCCAGTCGTCGCTCCTGACAGCGGTCGCGTTGATGGACAAGGCGCCGTACGCCGCCGTCATCACCCACGGCTTCGTCGTCGACGGCGACGGGAAGAAGATGTCGAAGTCGCTCGGGAACACGATCGAGCCCCAGGAGGTGATCGCCTCCCACGGCGCCGACGTCCTCCGCCTCTTCGTCGCCATGGCCGACTACGCCGACGACATCCGGATCAACAAGGAGATCCTGACCCGGACGTCCGAGGCCTACCGGAAGCTCCGGAACACCGCCAAATGGCTCCTGTCGGTCCTTTTCGACTTCGATCCTTCCCGGGACGCCGTTCCCGACGCGAGGCTCGCTTCCTTCGACCGGTTCATCCTGGCGCGGGCCGGCTCCCTCACCGCAGAAGCGAAAGGGGCCTACGCCCGCTACGAATTCCACACGGTCGTCAGGCACCTCCTCGACTTCGCGACGGTCGATCTGTCAGCCCTCTGGTGCGACGTCCGGAAGGATGCCCTCTACTGCGACGCCGCGGACTCGATTTCGCGCCGCTCCGCCCAGACCGCCGCCTACCGGGTCGCCGAAACTCTGGTGCTCCTGCTCCAGCCGATCTGCCCCTTCACCGCCGAGGAGATCTGGGAGAGCCTTCCCGGCACGAGGGGCCACGCCGTACTCGAGACCTTCGCCCGGCTCGCGCCGGTCGAGTCGATGTCCGCGGCGACGGTCTCGTGGGAGCGTCTCCTCGCCCTTCGTTCGGAGTTCCAAAAGCGGCTCGAGCCGCTCCGGAGAGACGGCATCGTCGGAACGTCGGCGCAGGCCGCGGCCCGCCTGACCCGGAGCGAGGAACTCGAGAAGGACCTTGCTGACGCCGGCATCGACCTTGCCGAGCTCGCCGAGCTGTTCATCGTCCCTGCCGTCTCGTGGACCGCTTCCGCGACACCGACGGCGCTCTACGGCGGGATCGGCCTCGACGTGGTCCCGGCTTCCGGGACGAAATGCCCACGGTGCTGGCAGGTCCGGACCGACATCTTCCCCTCGGGGCTCTGCACCCGCTGCGACTCCGTCGTCCAAGGGGCACGGCGGAGCGCGTGAGCTCCTTCCATCTCCTGCGAGTCATCTACCTTTCGATCTCGGCAGGGATCGTCCTCCTCGACCAGTTCACGAAGGCCCTCGTCGTCGATCGGATTCCTCTCTATCGCTCCGTACCCGTCGTCAGGGGGTTCTTCGACTTGACGCACGTCCGCAACACGGGAGCAGCCTTCGGGATCTTCGCGTCGCTCGAGTCGCCGTGGCGGAGCCTCTTCCTCAACGCCATCGCCCTGAGCGTCTTCGCGGCGGTCCTCATCTGGGCGCTGCGGTCCCCCGTCGATGCAGGACGCCTGCAAGTCGGTCTTGCCCTGATCCTCGGCGGCGCCGTCGGAAACCTGATCGACCGGTTCCGCTTCGGGTCCGTCACCGACTTCCTCCTCTTCCATCTCGGCCGATACGAATGGCCGTCGTTCAACGTCGCCGACAGCTCCATCACCGTCGGCGTTTTCCTCCTCGCTTGGGTCCTCTGGACGGAGGCCCCGGCGGGAGAGACACCCGCCTCGAGCTGAGGCGGCCGGAGAGCCTCATGTATCCCGAGCTGTTCCACGTCGGGTCCTTCGCCTTCCCCACCTACGGATTCCTCATGGCTTGCGGCTTCCTGTCGGCGCTGTTCCTTCTGCGCAAACGAGCGTCCCGCTTCGGGATCTCACCCGACGACGCCACCGACCTCGGGGTCTGGGTGCTCCTCGCGGGCCTCGTCGGGGCCAAGCTCCTCCTCCTCATCGTCGAGTGGAATCGGTTCCACCTCCTGGAAGGCCGGTCGCTCCTCGAGCTCCTCCGCTCCGGCGGCGTTTTCTACGGCGGCCTCATCGGCGCGATCATCGCCGCCGTCGTCTTCCTTCGGGTTCGGCACCTAAGCTTCTGGGCGGTCGCGGACGCCGCCGCTCCTTCCATCGCGCTCGGGCAGGCGATCGGGCGGCTCGGCTGCTTCGCCGCCGGCTGCTGCTGGGGGAAGGAGTGCCACCTGCCGTGGGCGGTCACCTTCGCGAACGCCGTGGCCGAGCAGAACGTCGGGGTCCCCATCGGAGTCCCCCTCCACCCGACCCAGCTCTACGAGGCCGTGGGCGCCCTTCTCCTGTTCGGCCTCCTGCTCCTCTTCGAGAGGCGGCGCTTCTCCGGCGAGACGTTCGCTCGCTACGTCGTCGGGTACGCGCTCCTCCGCGGCACCATCGAATTCTTCCGGGACGACCCGCGAGGAGAGGTGTTCGGCCTCATGTCGACTTCCCAGTTCATCGCCATCGTCGGGTTGCTCCTGGGCGTGGCGATTCTGGTCTGGCGCCGGAAGATGCCGGCGTCTCCCGAAGCGGCTTGACGGGAACCGAGGCTCCCGCGCCCCGCCGGCAGTTCCGCGCCGACCGCGGCGACGCCGGCGAGCGCCTCGACCTCGTCCTCCTCCGCCACCTCGCCGACATCCCCGGGATCTCGCGCACGAAGATCCAGGAGTGGGTCGACGCCGGCCTGGTTCAGATCGCCGGGCGGCCGGTGATCAAGGCCTCGGCGCGCGTCCAGGCCGGCGATTCGATCGACACGGTCTTGCCTCCCCCGCCGCTTCCCCCGCCCACGCTCATCGCCCAGGAGATGCCCCTCGCCGTCGTGTACGAGGATGAGCACCTTCTCGTCGTCGACAAGCCCGCGGGCCTCGTCGTCCATCCCGCCGTCGGCCATCGGGACGGGACCCTCCTCAACGCGCTCCTCTGGCGCTCGAAGGAACGGGGCGGCAGCGCCGAACGTCCCGGGCTCGTCCACCGGCTCGACAAGGACACCTCGGGTTTGCTGATGGGCGCGCGGACGGACGCGGCCCACGCCGGGCTGGCGCGTGCGATGAAGAGCCGGGCCATCGAGAAGGAGTATCTGGCGATCGTCTACGGCCGGACGCCGGTCCAGAAGGGGAAGGTCGAGCTGGGCATCCTGCGAGACCCGAAGGACCGAAAGCGGATGACGTCCTCCCGGACGGAAGGACGGCCCTCGACCACGCTATACGAGCGGCTCGCCGAGTCATCCGGAGACCGGACCGGACTCTCCGCTGTCCGCTGCAATCTCCTGACGGGCCGGACCCACCAGATCCGGGTCCATATGAAGGCGATCCACCTTCCCATCGTCGGCGACCCGACTTACGGCTCGCCGCGTTGGAAGGGGATCCAGGCCGAACGGCTCGCGGCTATCTGCCGGGATTTCCCCCGCCAGGCCCTCCACGCGCGACGCTTGGCCCTGAAGCACCCGGTCACCGGGGCGCCGATCGAGTTCATCGCCCCGGTGCCGCCCGACATCGCGTCGCTGCTGGACGCCGCCGGGCTCCAGCTGCCCGGCGTTCGCTGAACGCTTAGCTCTTCTTCGAGGGTCCGGCGCCCGCCTGCCTCCGC
>CALFNC010000166.1 GCA_937902605.1 uncultured Acidobacteriota bacterium
AAGTCCTGCGCTCGCAGGGTGATTCTGTCCTCCTGGAACGTCTCCAAAAGCTGTCTCCGTCATGGGGAGATGCGTAGCCCGGGCCGGTGTCTTCCTCGGGCCGCAGTCAGGAATATTCCCCCGATTGCCATCGAGCCGGCCGCAAAAAATTCGAAATGAACCGCTTGATAAAGCCGATCGGGGGGCAACCCGTGATCCGCACGATGGCCGACGAAGCCGACGAGGATCGCGCCTGCCAATCCGACACCTGTCGCCATTCCCACGAGCCTCGAAGTGGCAAGGACACCCGAAGCAATCCCTTTTCGTCCCTTCGGCGCTGCACCGAGCATCTCGCTGTTGTTGGGAGTGACGAAAATCGCCATCCCCACACCAGTGACGATCAGACCGGCCACCGTAAGACGGAGAGGGGAATCCCCGTTCATGGCGGAGAGGAGGAACAGGCCCACGGCCGTGACCGCCATACCGGTCGTGGCGGGGACATGGGAACCGATGCGATCCGAGATCCTCCCGCTGATGGGTGCGGTCACGACCATAACAAGAAACTGGACAGACATGATGATTCCGGCCCTGGCTGCCGACAGGCCGCGTCCCTGAATCAGGTAAAACGGAACCAGGAAGAGAACCCCCGCCATACAGACGTAGTTCACGAGGGCGCTACCCGCAGCGAAAGAAAAAAGGCGGTTCCGGAAGAGGGTGAGATCCAGCATCGGAGACCTGGCATTCCTCTCTTGTCGGAGAAACAGGAACCCGAGGGCAGCGCTTCCGACAAAGAGGCCGATTGTCGACGGCGAGCCCCACCCCCACGCGTTTCCACCGGCCAGCGCGAACTGCAAAGCAAGGAATGCCCCGAGGAAAAGGAAGGCGCCGGCAATATCGAATCGCTCATCCGGCGCAGGAGGGTGCGCATCTCGGGTGATGTGACGGAACCCGAGAAGGAAGGCGACCGTGCCGACGGGAACATTCATGAAGAAGATCGCCCGCCACCCCAACTGGTCCGTGAGCCACCCACCGAGAGACGGCCCGAGGGCAAGACCAAGGGACGTCATCGCGGCCTGGAGTCCCAGCGCCTGCCCGAGCCGCAACGGGTGCACGCTTCCGATCAGGATGGCCGGCGAGTTGGAGACGAGGATGGCGGCCCCTATGCCCTGGAGGACGCGAGCGGCGATCAGCATCTCCACGGTCGTGGATATCCCGCACAGAACCGAGGCCGGCAGAAAAACGCCGAACCCGCCAAGGTAGCTGCGCTTGTGGCCCCGAAGGTCTCCCAGGCGGCCGAACGTGAGGAGCAACCCGCCCATGACGAGGAGGTATGTCGTAGCCACCCACTGGATCGACTCGACGGGAGCGCGATACGCCACACGGATGACGGGGAGCACCGTGTTGACCACACTTGCGTCGAGGGCAGACATGAACGTCCCGAGGCCCACCGACAGGAGTACCGGGATGCCGACGGTTTCCCGCTGCAGGGGTACGGCCTTGATCGTTTTATCCCTCACCGTAGCTACCCTGCCCCCGTCAGCGCCTCTGATCAGCCGACCGGGCTTTCGTCGGGTCGAGCTCGATCAACGATGAGGGCGCGCGCGACCGTGACCTTCGAACGCTTTCAGCATGGGGTTTTCGATCTTCGTGTAGCCGGCCGGGATCTCCCATGCGGACGCAGGAATCGAGCCCCGCCGGACCTCGATCACTTCACTCTCCGTCGTGCTCGAGTGTCCCATGATATCGATCGCCGTCGAAGCCGCCAGGGGGAACCCCTTCATGTTCTTGAGCTTCTCCGCCATCTCGGCCCCGCTCTTCGCCATGGGCCCGAAGGCGCTCATCATGCTCTTCATACTCTCGGAAAAATCCCGGTATGTGTCCCAGGCGTGAGCGGGATACTGCAGCTCGCTCGTGAGGCACTCCCTCGTCTTGGAGACCTCGCCGATCGTGATCGTCCATTCCTCGCAGCCGTAGCCCGCGATCTTCCGGGTCGCTCCCGTTTTCTTCACGTCGAGCACGGTGGACATCCCGCCCATGAGGGACTCCATCTTCTTCCGGTCCTCGGGGCTCATCTTCTTCATCTCGTCCTGGGACCTTTTCATCTCCGGGCTGTTCATCTGCTCCTGCATCTTGACCTTGAGCTGTTCCAGGTCCTGCTTCGTGATGGTGTAGTAGGTCTTCTTCTTGCCGTCCAGCATCGTCATCACACCGGTCTTCAGGTCGACAATGGACTCATGTCCCTCCTCCCGCGCCATCCGCACGTGGTCGCTGGCGAGATAGCTGGTGCTGGTGCCCGCCGGTTTGCCGTCGTGCGTGTGCTTCGAGACGATCGTCAGGTCGTCGGAGGCCGAGGCCGCGCCGGCGGCGAGCAGGAGAGCCGTGAGCGTGAGTGTCGAAACTCGCATGAGTCCTCCAAAAGAGAAAACGTTGGTCTGGTGTTTCCGTTGCTCATTGACGTGTCAGCTCGATTCGCCGGTCGCCGTGGTCGTCCGGGCGGTCACGGAGATCGACCCCCTTCAGATCCGCAGGGAACGGCTATGTTCCTGCATGATAGACCCCGTCACTT
>CALFNC010000167.1 GCA_937902605.1 uncultured Acidobacteriota bacterium
TTCCCTACACGACGCTCTTCCGATCTAGAGAGTCCGATCCGTTGCTCCTCGACCTCGATCCGGAGGATTCGCACGCGGAGGGGGTGCTCGGGATGGAAGTGGTCGGAGAGCCGGTCCCCGCGGGGGATGTCAGTTTCCGAGACGTGCATCAGCCCTTCGAGGCCGCCCGGAAGCCGCACGAAGACGCCGAAGTCGGCCACTTTCGCGACGGTCCCCGAGACGATATCGCCGGGCTGGTGCTCCCGCGCGAACTCCTCCCACTCGTTGGGACGGAACTCCTTGATCGAAAGGCTGATCCGCCGGTTCTCAACGTCGATCGCGGTCAGGACCGCCTGGATCTGGTCGCCCTTCTTCAGGACCTCGGAGGGGTGCTTCACCCTGCGGCCCCACGACATGTCGGAGACGTGGACGAGGCCGTCGATCCCCTCCTCGATCTCGACGAAGGCGCCGAAATCAGTCAGGTTGCGAACGGTCCCGGTAACCCGGGTGCCGACGCGGTACTTCTCGGCGAGCTGCTCCCACGGGTTGGGCTCGGTCGCGCGGAGAGAGAGCGACAGGCGCCGTGTCTCGGTGTTCACGTCGGAGATGACCGCCTCGACCATCTCGCCGACCGTCAGGATCTTCGAGGGGTTCTTGACCTTCTTCGTCCACGACATCTCGCTGACGTGGATGAGCCCCTCGATCCCCTCCTCCAGCTCCACGAAGGCGCCGTAGTCGGTGAGCGAGACGACCTTGCCGCGCACGCGCGCCCCGACCGGGTAGTGCGCTGGGAGGTCCTGCCACGGGTCGGGCTTGAGCTGCTTCATGCCGAGCGAGATCCGGCCCGACTCGGGGTCGAACTTCAGGACCTTCACATCCACGGTCTGTCCGACCTGGACGGCGTCGGACGGGTGGGCCAGCCGGCCCCACGACATGTCCGTCACGTGGAGGAGGCCGTCGACCCCGCCCAGATCGACGAACGCCCCGTACTCGGTCAGGTTCTTGACCACGCCGCGCATCGTGCGGCCCTCGGCCAGCGCCTCCGCGGCTTCCTTCTTTCGGGCGTTGGCGACCTCCTCGAGGATCGCCTTGCGCGAGAGGACGATGTTCCCCCGCTTCTTGTCGAGGCCGACGACGCGGAACTCGAGCTCGCGCCCGCGCAGGACGTCGAGGTTCTTCAGCGGGCGGATGTCTGCGATCGAGCCCGGGAGAAACGCGCGAACGCCGATGTCGACGGCCAGTCCGCCCTTCACGCGCTCGAGAACGCGCCCCTTGACCGGTGCGCCGCTCTGGAACGCGACCTCGACGGCGTCCCACGCCTTCACCCGGCGCGCCTTCTCATACGAGAGGATCACGTAGCCCGACTGGTCCTCGGTCCGCTCGAGGATCGCGTCGATCTGCTGACCGGGCTGCGGCTGCTTGTCCGGCGGAAGGCTGGCGAACTCCCTCCGGGGAATCATCCCCTCGGACTTGTATCCGATGTCGATGATGACCTCGTCGTTCGTGACCTGTAGGACATGGCCGCGAATGACCTCGCCCTCCGTGAGCGATCGCTCGCTCTCCGCCAGAAGCCGGGCGAACTCGGTGCTCTCCCCAGCTTCTTCGGGCTTGTGCCCACGGTCTTCCTTCAGGTCCTGAGCCGGCATTGATCCATCCTCTTGTGGGGCTCGCACCTAAAGCACGATGGAGCTCAGGTTTAGCGGCCCGAATCCGTGATGTTAGACGCCCGGCAAGGAACGGTCAACCCGCCTCTTCCGACGCCCGCCCCAGAGAGAGAAGGGCCGCAAGGCATCGCTCCACGACCTCACCAGGGGTCAGGTTCGAGGTGTCGACGCGCACGTAGCTCTCGTCGCACCGAAGGGGGGAGTCGGACCTCGTCGAGTCGGCCAGGTCGCGGGCTTCCATCTCGCCCCGGACCTTCTCGTACGGCTCCGGCCTTCCCTTCGCGTCCAGTTCGAGGTTGCGCCTCCTCGCGCGCACCTCCAGGCTCGCGTCGAGGAAGAACTTCGCCGGCGTCTCTGGGACCACCTTCGTGCCGATGTCCCGCCCTTCGAGGACTCCCCCGCCAGAGAGGGCCAGCCGCCGTTGAAACGAGGCGAGCTGTCGCCGGACCCCCGGGATGGCGGAGACCGCCGATGCATAGAGAGAGATCGACGGCCGGCGGATCTCGGCGGAGACGTCCTCGCCGTCCAGGTAAGTCCGGGCATCGCCCGCCATGCCCGTCACGCGGACGTCCGCTCCCGAGGCCAGCGCGACGACCCGGTCGGGGTCGGCGATCGGTAACGTGACGCCGCTGCGCTCCGCGAGGAGCCCGACCGCGCGGTACATCGCTCCCGTGTCGAGGTATGGGATGCCGAGGCGGCGAGCCAGCTCCCTCCCAACGGTCGACTTGCCGACCCCGGACGGTCCGTCGATCGCGACGACCAACGGACCGGTCATGCCCCCGAGAGCCCCTGGCCCCGCGCTCCGGCAAGGAGCTGGTCGAGGACCTCGAGAAACTTCACGTTCTCCGCATGGGTCCCGACCGAGACCCGGAAGGAACCGGGGAACCCCCATCCCGCCATCGGACGGATGATCACGCCGCGCCGCCCGAACCCGGTGTCGAGCGGCTCCTTCCCCGCCGGCATGTCGACCAAGAGGAAGTTTCCGATCGAGGGGTGAACGCGGAGCCCTTCGCGGCTGGACAGCTCGCTAAACAGGAACTCCCGCTCCTTCACGACGAGGTCGCGCGACCGCGTCCGGTGCGCATCGTCGCCGAGGGCGGCGAGCGCGGCCGCCTGCGCGACCAGGTTCGTATTGAACGGCTCGCGGACCTTGTTCATCGCCGCCACCACGTCGGCCGGCCCGAATCCGTACCCGATCCGGAGGCCGGCGAGCCCCGAGATCTTCGAGAAGGTCCGGGTCACGAGGACCGTTCGCCCCTGCGCGAGGAGCTCGAGGCCGTTTGGATAGCCGTCGACGATGCCGCTCGCATACTCGAAGTAGGCTTCGTCCAAGACGAAGAGGACGCTCTCGGGCAGGCTCCCCACGAACCGTGTCAGGTCGTCCCGCCTGACGAACGCCCCCGTCGGGTTGTTCGGGTTGGCGATGGCCACGAGCTTCGTGCCGTCGCTGATCCGTCGGCGCATCGCGTCGAGATCGGGCGTCAGGTCCTCGTTCACGGGAACCTCGATGAACGACGCCCCGGCCCTCCCCGCCGCCACGGCGAACATCCGGAAGATCCCCTGGGGGACGACGACTTCGTCTCCGGTGTCGGCGAAGGCCCTCATCACGAGGTCGATCAGCTCCGACGACCCCGAGCCGAGAATGATCTGGTCGACCGGCATGCCGAAGCGCACCGAGAGCGCCCGTCGAAGGAACGTCCCCGACCCGTCCGGTTAGAGGTGGACTCCCTCGACCGCCTTCCGTGCCGCCTCGAGGGCGAGCGGCGAG
>CALFNC010000168.1 GCA_937902605.1 uncultured Acidobacteriota bacterium
ACGGCGACCACAGAGATCTACACTCTTTCCCTACACGACGCTCTTCCGATCTGGCTACAGACCTCGTCGCAGTCGAGGCATCGGCTGGCTTCTTTCTGTGCGGCACCCGGGCTGAACGTCTTTAGCACCTCGGCGAACCCCTCGCGCTCACTCACCGCCAGCGCCGGGACCGGCTGCGGGAGATCCATCCGGGCCTTCTTGGCCATGAGCGCGCCGGACGGCACCACTTTCTCGAATGGCGGCTCCTGGACAGGACTCACGCCGTGCCGCCGGCCGATCTCCTCGGCCGCGGCGCGGCCGTCGGCGATGGCCTTGATGACCGACGCCGCGCCCCGCACCACGTCCCCCCCGGCGAAAAGACCCGGAATGCTCGTCTCGCAGGTCTCTCCGTTCACGACGAGTGTCCCGTCCCAGTTGGTCTTCAGCCCTGCGCCACGGAGGAAACCCAGGACCGGTTCCTGGCCGATGGCGACGATGATCGTGTCGGCCGGCAACAGGACCTCGCTCCCTTCGACGGGCACAGGCCTCGGCCGGCCCGAGGCGTCGGGCGGCCCGAGCTTCATCCGGTTGCACGCGAGCCCCGCGACCTTCCCTCCCTCGACGACCACGCGCGATGGGGCGAGAAGGTCCCTAAGGCCGATCCCCTCCTCGATACAGTCCCTCACCTCCGCCGGATCGGCCGGCATCTCCGCTCTTGTCCGACGATAGACGAGTGACACCTCGCCCTCCGTCACCAGCCGCCGCGCGGAGCGCGCCCCGTCCATCGCGGAGTTTCCGCCACCCAGGATCAGGACACGCGTCCCGAGGTCTATCGGCATGCCGGCCCGTACCTGGTCCAGGAGCTCGAGAGCGTCCAAGACGCCCCGCGCCTCCTCTCCTTCGATCCCGAGCCGCTTCCCCTTCTGAGCGCCAACGCCGAGGAAGACGTAACGGTAGTCCCGCTGGAGGTCGTCGAGGAAGAGGTCCCTCCCCAACGCTTTCCCCATGTGGATCTTCACGCCCAGGCGGCTCAACCGCTCGACGTCGACCTCGAGGGGCCTTTCGTCGAGACGGTAGGGCGGGACCGCTCCGCCCACCATGCCGCCCACGTGGTCCTTCGCCTCGAAGATCTCAGGCTCGAAGCCCATTCGGGCGAGGGTGTGCGCCGCCGAGAGGCCCGCCGGGCCCGCGCCGACGATCGCCACCTTCACTCCCACAGCCGGACCGGCCACCTCAGGAGCGGCCTGGCCGGATTCGAAGGCGAAGCGCTTGATCTCGCGGATCGCGAGCGGAGCGTCGTAGAAGTTACGAACACAGCGTTCGGTGCAGGGGTGATCGCAGATGCTGCCGGTGACCCCCGGGAGCGCGTTCGTCCGCAGGATGACGTCCATCGCCTCGGACGGCTGGCCGTGAGCCACCAGCCAGAGATAGTCGGGGATGTTCTGATGGGCGGGGCAGGCGTCCTGGCAGGGCGCGGCGATGCAGTCGAACGGCCCCAAGGGCCGCTCTCCCTTGAAGACCAGCGGCCGGTCACGGCGTGAGTAGCGCTGGTCCGCACCGGCCG
Organism: uncultured Acidobacteriota bacterium; assembly: GCA_937902605.1. Classification (GTDB taxonomy): domain Bacteria; phylum Acidobacteriota; class Thermoanaerobaculia; order UBA5066; family UBA5066; genus CAIMWE01. The sequence goes on from CALFNC010000168.1 coordinate 1,544, forward strand.
CCGCCACGTGCCGTGCCAGATTGAAGCTCGTCCCTCGGCCGCCCCACCGCGCCTCGATGAATCGCTCGAGGCTCCCTGCCCCGGCCTGGTCCATCGCCCCGTCGAGGTTCGCCAGGTACTGTGAGAGCCGCGCGTAGCCGCCCGGCTTAAGGAGGTCGGTGCAGACCGTGACCGGCCCGAGCCCGTCAGCCACGAGGTCGGCGAAGTTCCAGGCGTCGGCGCCCCCGCAGAAGCTGATCGGAACGCTGCCGTCCAGCGCGTCGGTCACCATGCCCGCGAGCATCAGCGTCAGCGGATGGAGCGCCCGCCCCGACAGGTACATCGTCTTCTCGTTTGGCGAAAAGACCGGCCGGCGGTTGACGACCTCGAGAGTGTTCGAGAGCTTGATCCCGAAGCTCCGCTCGCGCCCCTTCGCGGCCGCCGCGAGGTTTCGAACCATCGCCATCGCGTCCTCGAAGCCGGGGTCGTGCTCGAAGGCCGCGTCGGGCACCTCGATGGCGAACCCGAGCGTTTCGTTCAGGAAAAGGCGGAGCCGCCCGGGCCCCAGGAGGGTCGGGTTGAGCTTCACCCACGTATGGACGCCGAGATCGGTCAGCAAGTACCGAGCGATCCGCTCGATCTCCGCGGGAGAACAGCCGTGCATCGTCGAAAGCGTGATGTGGTCGGAGATTCGCCGAGGGATACGGGCATCGCGTACCGCGGGATAGACCTTCGCCACCGCATCGATGGCGGCCTCGAGGTACGGTCCCGCGTCGCGCATAGAGGAAATGAACTTCTGGACGCGGGGGTTCTGGATCCCTTCCAGGCTGTAGCCGACGCTCATGGCGAAGAGCGTGCCGGGACCTTCGAGACCCATCCAGTGCGCCAGCGCGTGGAGGAGGACCCAGCCGTTCAGGTATTCCTCGAACGACTGCTCGAGCTTCAGCTCCTGGGACCACTCGCAGTTGTAGGTCTCGTCCGCGGCGTCGATGCACGGCCGGCTGACCTCGATCTCGTCCAGCACCTGGACCGTCTTCAGCTCTATGAACCGAGCGCCGCAGAGCCAGCTCGCCACGATGTTCTGAGCCAGCTGACTGTGGGGGCCGGCCGCCACCCCGAGCGGCGCCGCGAGCTCCCGGCCGAACATCCTAGATGCGAGGCTCGGACCCGGCACCGCGAAGCTCTCCTGTGGGATCCCCAGGGCGCCGTGACCGCCTTCCAGGTCGCGGAAGATCCAGCGGGCGAGCTGCTCGAGCGGGATGGAGCGGAAAGCGGGTTCCATGGCGTCGCTCCCCTCGGGGGAGAGGGAGTGATGATGCCTCACATGGCGCCGGCGAGCACTTGGCCGTCCTGGCCCTCTCATTGGCTTCGCCGACCGAGGCCGTTCCGCGATCTGTGTCAGGGTGTGTCACGAGACGCATCTTGCCGGCTTCTGACACGGCCTGGAAAGGGCCATCGCGTTCGCCTGGCCGCACGGTTGGCGGCATGCGGTTTGCTTTGACGATGGATGGAGGACGATGATGAGTTCAACCACCGCTAAGGCAGTCGCCGTCGGATCGGGTTGGCCCGCTCATCTCCGTGGGGTGGAAAAACTCATCCCTTCGTCGTGGGACGCGTCCCTGGGTAACCACATTGACAGGCCCGGATCCCTGGAACCGGTTACCCGCCGCGCCGTTCACGGACTGAAGCGGATCGGGGAGATTCTCGTGGACGCGAGAGCCATCACGGAGAGTGCCCGAGACCGTACCCTGGCTTTCAGTAAGGCGAACAGGGTCTCCTTCGGAACGGCGATTCTCGAAACAGGTGCCCTCCCGGAGGAGCTGCTCCTAAGAGCCCTCTCCGTCCAGACGTCCTCGCCTCCGGCCAGCGCGCGCGATCTCGCCTCCATCCCTCCCGACGTCATCCAGCTCGTCCCAGGAAAGCTCGCCCAGAGGTACTCGGTGCTTCCGTTCCGCAAGGTCGGCCGCTCGCTGTATCTGGCGATGACCCGTCCCTGGGACGACCGGGCAGCCGCGGAGATCGAGTTCCTGACGGGTCTCACCGTCATCCGCCACGTCGCGATCACGGCCCGGCTAGTCGTCGCCCTCGAGAGGCACTATGGCATCCTGGCGTCGCCCAAGCACAAAGCGCTCGTCGCGAAGCTCGGGAGATCGACGGAAGTGGCTTCGCACCAGCCTCGTACTCCATCGGAAACTCGGACGGACATCCTTCCAGCCCTGGAAGCGTCCTCGAGTTCCGTTCCAATCCCTCTCGCCGAAGAGTTACCCGACCCGTGGGACGCTCTTTCGGATCCGCCCGAGACGATCGGCGACGACGAACTCGTGATGGAGACGGTCCAGCCCGCTCGGAGCGCGAGCAATGCCCTCGATTCCCTGGGCCTCATTCCCGAGGCGCCCGCCCTTGGCCCGGTGCTGGCCCCGACTGCCGAGACTGAATCCGCCGACCTTCGGACCCTACTTGGCCGTGCGGAGGAGAGGGACGAAATCGGCTCGGCCATTCTGGAGTCGCTGAAGGCGCGTCTTTGCACCGCCGCGCTGTTCGTCGTCAACGGGGACCGGGTCAGCGGCTGGATGGCCCGGCCCGAGCCACCCGAACCCTTCCGCGAGCTCTCCGTCGGGTTCTCTGAGCCGTCGGTCTTCGCTTCCCTCCGGAACACGGTCGGCTTCTTCGCCGGCCTCTGCCCAGACACGGTGGCCAACCGGCGGATTCTCGAGTCATTGGGCGTGCGGTTTCCGGCGGTCATCGGCGTCGTGCCGGTCACCACGTACGGAAATACGGTGCTCTACCTTCTCGGTCAGGCGATCGAGGGCGAGGATGCCCTGACGATCCCCCTGATCAAGAAGCACGCTGTGATGACCGCGACCGCTCTGGAGATCCTAGCGCTGAGGACTCGCCTCAGGGAGGCCGAAGCCGCGAGTCCGCTTTCCTGCTAAGGCGGACGGGTTTCCTCAGCGCGAAGCCGCCAAGAACTCTCCCATGGCCGCGAGGGTCGGCGGAACGGGTGCCGGCACCTTCGTCCTCCGGGCGGCCGCCGGGACGTCCTTCAGCCCCGTTCCGGTGACCAGCAGGACAACCCGCTCGTCTCTCTCCACGAGCCCTTCCTCGAGCGCGACCAGAAGACCCGCCAGCGCGGCCGAAGCAGCCGGCTCGGCGAAGACGCCGGTCGTCCGGGCCAGGCGTGGGATCGCGTCGAGGATCGCGTCGTCGGAAACGAGGACACCGGCTCCCTTCGAGGCTCGGACCTCCTTCAGGGCGAGGAGGGCGTTGCGCGGCGCCGCGACGACGAGGCTGTCGGCGACGCTCGCGGCATCCGGCTCCGGCGTGATGCCGGCCGCGCCGCTCCGAAGCGCCCGGGCGATCGGCCCCGAGCCTTCGGGCTGCACCGCGATGAGGCGGGGAACGCGCGGCAGAAGACCGGCCTTCACAAGGTCGCTGAACCCCTTCGCCACGCCGGCGACGATGACCCCGTCCCCCGTCGGGATGACGACCGCGTCGGGGCATTCGGGGACGAGGTCCCTCGCGATCTCCAGCGCGGCGGTCTTCTTCCCCTCGATCGTGTAGGGGTTGAGGGCGGTATTCCGGTTGTACCAGCCGTATCGCTCGCACCATCGGAGCAGACCACATCAGCACTGACCGCA
>CALFNC010000169.1 GCA_937902605.1 uncultured Acidobacteriota bacterium
GTCTCCACGTCCGGCGCGGGGTTGCGCCCGATCGGGTTCGCGATCCCGCCGGTGACTGTCGCGGGTATGTCGATCTCCTTCCAGAACAGCACCGACGCCCCGAGCTGCCACGACTGCGGGAGTCTGATGGTCCGCAACGGCACCTGCTACAAGTGCCTGAATTGCGGGTCGACATCAGGGTGTAGCTGATGTGAACCAGGGGGACCCGGGACCGTCCGGGTCCCCCTGCGGCGAGTACGCCTACCTCTCCGCGACGGAGCGGACCGCTGACGCGGGCCTGCCTGATGGTGAATCGGGAACCCGGGACTGGCCGGGTCCTTCCGCTCTCCCCGGCGCTACTTCTTACCGAAGAGCTTGTCGAAGGCGGAGCGGGACTGGTCCGGGGTGTCGCTGGCCTTCGAGCCGGTGAGGTCGGCTACCAGGATCGGCTCAAAGAAGGAGCAGTCGTTCCGGGCCGTCTTGGACGAGATCACCGCTGGGACCGCCTGGCGGCACTGGCGCGGGGCCGCCGTGTCGAAGTGGCGGCATTGGGCGCAAGCGTGCAGGGCCGCCGCGCAACGCTTGCAGACGGCGTCGGAAAGAAACTCCGGATCGGCCTTCTCGCCGCAACCCTTGCACCGGAAGACCTCGGCCCGGTTCGTCTCCGAGCCGCGGCCGCGAGGCCCTCCCTCGAGACGTCCGGGAAAGCCTCCCGAAGGGGCGTCGGGCCGCGACGAGCGGGCCGAGTCCTGGTATCCCTTCTGACGGTACCTCCTGTCGGGCATGGGGAACCTCCAACGCTATCCTAGCTGATGGGTAGGGGCGAGAATCCTCCCGGAGGACGTCATGAGGCTATTGATCCGGATTCTCGTCAACGCCGTCGCGCTCTGGGCCGCCACCCTCATCCCGGGGATCAGCAACCAGGGCGGGTTCGGGACCCTGCTCCTGGTCGCGCTGGTGTTCGGCTTCGTGAACGCCCTGATCCGGCCGCTGCTCAGCCTTCTCAGCTGCCCGCTCATCATCCTGACGCTCGGTCTCTTCACCCTCATCCTGAACGCCTTCATGCTGCAGCTCACCGCCTGGATCGGGGGGAAGTTCGGGCTCGACTTTCATGTCGACACCTTCATGGCGGCCTTCCTTGGCGCCGTCGTCGTGAGCGTCGTCTCCACGGTCCTCTCGTGGCTTCTCCCCGACCGCCGCTCGTGAAGCGTGGCGCACGCGGATTGACAGCCGGGGTATCCTCTTCTCTCCGATGAACGCCAACCCGTGCCCCGCTTCGTATACGGCTTCCATGGATGGGTATTACGACCCGTCCAGGGAGCGGGAGCGAAGCGGCTAGGCCGACGACGACATCCCGGGCGAATCCAACGCCCCCCTCCCCAGCAACGGCGGAGGGGGGCGTTTTCGTTCCAAGGAGACAAGGAGAGAGGCGATGACGAACGAACATCCGCAGCAGGCGAGGACGAACGCCCCCGAGCCGCACGTCCCCTTCCGGGTCGGCTACCAGGGCCAGCCGGGCTCCTTCGGCGAACGAGCCGCTCTCCGCGCGGGCCTACCAGTTCCCTATCCCTCCTTCGACCGTTTGCTGCGCGCCTTGACCGTCGGAGAGGTCGACGGGGCCGTCCTGCCGGCCGTGACCCGCGCGGCGGGAACGCTGGTCGAGCCGCTCGAGTCTCTGGCGAGGACGATCGGGGGCGGCGCCTCCCTCCACGTTACGGCCGAGATCCCGGTTCCGAACCGCTTCGTCCTGGCGGCCCCCTACGGCACCGACCCTGAGCAGATCCGTGAGGTCCTGTCGCAGCCACCGGTTCTTCGCCAGTGCCGGGGCCTCCTCGCGCGGCTCAAGGCGGAGGTCGTTGAGACGGCGGATACGGCGGCGGCGGCTCAGCGCGTGGCGTCCGAGGGCGGACCACGGGCCGCGATCTGTTCCGAGGAAGCGGCGCTCGCGGCCGGATTAGCCCTGCTGGAGGAAGACGTCTCGGACGTCCGGCCGAACGTCACTCGGTTCTGGGTTCTCGAGACCCCCGACGTCGTTGCGCGGCGGAAAGAGCACGCGGCGCAGCGCAGCGACCTCGAGGAGTCGGGCCTCGACGCCGGGATGCCGATCCCCCCCCCTCCCGAACCCCGCGTCGTCTGGTTCGCGGGGGCGCGACGAGCGGCGGTCCTCGCCGAGGCGGGCGCCGAGATCATCTCCCTCCCCGGGGAGCCCGACGCTCCGATCCGCGGGTTCGCGATCGTCCCGGACAAGTCGTGCTCCGCCATGGCGGGTCTTTCGTCGAGCGGGGGCGAGCCCCCTCTCCTCTGGCTCGGCGACCCCCCCGACTTCGTCCGCCCGCCGCGCCTCCACGGGCTCCCCCGGGTGACCGAGGTCCGGCCGTTCTCCGTCGTCCAGGTTGGGCTCTTCGCGGTGGGCGCCGGCCGCCGGGCGGTGATCGCGGGGCCCTGCACCGTCGAATCGGAAGAGCAAATCCACCGGATCGCGAAGGCGGTCGCACGGGCGGGTGCGACGGGTCTCCGTGGCGGGATCTTCAAGCCCCGGACCTCGCCGTACGCCTTTCAGGGGCACGGAATCGAGGCGCTCCGATGGCTGAAGGAGGCCGGAGTGGAATGCGGGCTCCCGGTCGTCACCGAGGTCATGGCGCCCGTTCAGGTCGAGCCGGTGGCCCGGCAGGCCGACGTTCTCCAGATCGGCGCGCGGAACTGTCAGAACTACGATCTGCTGAAGGAGACGGCTGCTGCAGGGCGTCCAGTCCTCCTCAAACGCGGTTTCGGGACGACGGTAGAGGAGTGGCTGTCGGCCGCCGAGTACCTGATGGCCGGGGGGTGCGGAGACGTGATGCTCTGTGAGCGAGGGATCCGGACCTTCGAGCGAGCGACGCGCGGGACGCTCGACATCGGCGGGATCCTGGCCGCGCGATCGCTCACGCACCTTCCGATCCTGGCCGACCCGTCCCACGCCTCGGGCCGCCGGGAGTGGGTGCCTGGTCTCGCCCGCGCCTCCTGGGGAGCCGGCGTCGACGGGCTGATCATCGAGGTCCACGACCGGCCGGAAGAGGCGCTGTGTGACGGGCCGCAGGCGCTTCTCCCAGCCGACCTCGAGACGTTGCTCGACGAGTTCGGCTTCCTGCCCGGGAGCAGCGGCTCGGTCGAACGGATCCGGACGGCGATCGACGCGACCGACCATGACATCGGACGCCTGGTGGCGCGCCGGCTGGAGCTGTGCCGCCGGGTCGCCGTGGCGAAGCGGGACGCCGGATGGCCGATTCGCGACGAGGAACGGGAGGCCGCGGTGCGGCGCCGGTTCGCGACGGTTCTGGCCGAGGCCGCTCCTGGTGCGAGCGCGGAGCGCCTCGCCGACCTGCTGATCGGCCTGGGCCTGGAGGCCGAGGGGTGGAAAGGGGACCTCACTCCCCGATGATCTTGATGAGGATCCGTTTCGGACGGCGTCCGTCCCACTCGCCGTAGAAGATCTGCTCCCAGGTCCCGAAGTCGAGGCGCCCCTCGGTGATCGCGACAACCACTTCTCGCCCCATCAGCTGCCGCTTGACGTGGGAGTCGGCGTTGTCCTCGCCGGTGTCGTTGTGCCTCCACACGGAGACCGGCTGGTGCGGGACGAGCTGGTCGAAGAACCGGGCGAAGTCGGCGTGGAGCCCCCGCTCGTCGTCGTTGACGAAGACGGACGCGGTGATGTGCATCGGGTTCACCAGGACGAGACCCTCGCGAACGCCGCTCTCGGCGAGAGCGGCCTCGACCTCGGGTGTGATGTTCACGAAACCGGTCCGAGTCGGGACATTTAGGGTGAGGATCTTGCGATACGACTTCATTGGGCGGATTCTTTCACCCGGGCGTCCGGAGGCTCGCCTCGGCGCTCCGGCCGCAATCCTTCCTGAGAGCCGACCTAGACCGGACCTTTTCGTGCCAGCGCCGACCGTTATCTTGCTGCCCGGCCCTCCGAGAAAGGGCGGTGGCCCGCGGGCTCCTCGACACCTCCTTGGGAAGATTCTACAAAGAGAGAGTTCTCAGGATGGGCCGACTTGAGATATTGTCTCCTAGTGGCAGATTTCAGCGAAGAACGCCAGATCTTCACGGAGTTCCTGAAGCGGAAGGGTCTGAAGACGACCCGTGAGCGGACGGCGCTCCTCAAAGAGATTTTTTCCACGCACAAGCACTTCGACGCGGACGACCTCGTCGACCGGATGCGTGAAATGGGCGGCCAGAAGGTTAGCCGCGCTACGGTCTACCGCACGCTCGAGCTGCTGCACGAGTGCGGTCTCGTCGGGCGCGTCCGGTTGAACGAGGAGAAATACCGGTACGAGCGTCTGCGGAAGGGCGAGCACCACGACCACCTGATCTGCACGGGATGCGGGAAGGTGATGGAGTTCGCCGAGCCGCGGATCGAGGAGCTCCAGGAAGAGGTCTGCCGGCGCTGGGACTTCCATCCGATTTCCCACGCCCACCAGATCCGTGGGCTCTGCTCTATCTGCCACCGGAAGGCCGAGAAGAGTCGTCCGGAGCGGCAGCAACCGGCCTGATCCCAGAGGCACCAGAGGCACCAGTGGTCAGCCTCCACGGTCCCGGGGGGTCTGGAAGGCCATAGAGCGCCGCGTAGGCTCCCACCGTGCCCGCGCGCGAGACGATGCCGGGCTGGAAGAGGCTTTCCTGCCGAATCAGTCCGCAGACGAGGGCGGGGGAGAGTCCGGCCCGGCGTCCCTCTTCCCTCAGGATGCTCAGATGAGTGAGCGGGTAAAAGAGCTCGCGCTCGTCGAGGGGCACCCCCCCTCCTCGGGAGTCCCGAGAGCAGGGTGAAGCCCCTTCAGGATCGACGTGGCCCGTCGGTAATCGCCGCGCTCCGAAGCGATCCGGGCGGCGAAGAGCCGGTCGAGCGAGCCTTCGGACTCGGCGGCCAGCTCCGCCAAGCCATCGAGTCCGGCTGCGAGGTACTCGCGCGAGGCGGTCACGGGGTCGTCCTCGACCGTCGGCGCCTCGCCAGCGAAGACCGGAGAAGCGGTGGCGGGCTCGACCCCCAAGGAGTCGGCTGACCAGCGGCCGTAGACGTCGGAAGAGGTTCCGGGGAGAAGCGAAGCGAAGAGGGCTCGCGCCGACGGCTCACCGCGCTTCTGGAGCGGGTCTCTCTCGAGCGCGTCCGGAACCGCCGACACGAGCTCTGCCATCGTGGCGCGCCGTTTTGCGTCGTCCGTTTCCGCACGGAGCCGGGCCATGAGGAGCACGGTCGTCGTTTGCGGGCCGTACGGCCCCGACGACAGAAGCCGGACCGCGATCTCGTGGACGAGCCGCCGCTCGGAGGTCGTTCGGAGGCGGCTCCCCGCTTCGCCGGTCGCCTCGATGGCCACCGGTCCGAACGGGAGGGTGCTGGCGAATCGGGCCAGCTTCCCGGCGTCGGCTTTCGGGTCATTGCGGAGCACCAGCCACTCGTCGACGCCGGGAAGCCCCAATGTCGATCTCGCGGGAGGTTCGGACCTCTCGGCGGCCCCGGCGCGCGAGAGCGCGACGCGGGCTCCCCAGAGGCTGGACCGTTTCCGTAGGGACTTCAGGAGGGAGTCGTCGCCCGCTTCATGGAGCGATCGCCGCGCCTCGCGGAGGAGGGCGCTGGGGTCCTGCCTCGCAGGGGGAACGGCCGAAGACAGCCCGACGGTCGCCGGCAGCACGGTGGCGGCCAGAAAAGAGACGGTCGAGAAGGCCACCGGCCCCGCTCAGGTCGGCTGTCCGAGGACCTCCGGCCGACCATCCGCCAGGATCCGGACGAGCTCGTCGTGGAAGAAGTTGGAGTCCTGCCGGACCGACTCGGGGGTCCGTTCGTTGTAGACCTGACGGCTCCTCTCGATGTCGTCCTTCAGTCGTCCATACAGGTCCATGTTCGCCCGGCCGTCCTCGACCTTCTTCTCGTTGTAGAGCTTGATCTCGGAGACGAGGAGCCGCGCGAGGCGTCGCGCGTCCTCGATCGTACGCGCCGGGTCCTCCTCGCGCCCGGACCGGATGCGGGGGACGAATCCGGGAGGCGCGGTGACCGTGCCGCCGTGCACGCCGCCGGTGATTTCGAGCGGGGACGTCGCTCCGATCGGAATCGGCCGCGGACCCGACGGCTCGCGGGTGCGGATCGCGGGCTGAGGGGGCGCCATCGCGGGTGGGGCTGACGTCCGAAGCTGGTCGAACGCTATCGTCACCTGCCCGGGGCCGGAGGGAGGAACGTCGGGTTTCGGCCGCGACGAAGCCGACTGCTCGAGAACGCGAAGCGCGTCACCAGCGTCGGTGATCCGGCTCCGCTCTCGGGGCGCGCCGGTCTGTTCGGGGAGAGGAGACGGCTTTGGCGAGATCTCGGCGCCGAAGGAGAACGAGGGAGGCGGGGGCGGAGGCACGGCCGCAGGAGCGGGAGAATCCATCGGCCCGAACGGGAACGGGACGGCCTGGATGGTGGCGCCGGGATCGTCGGAGACCTTCGGCGGGATCTCGAAGACGGGGATCTGGTCGCCGGTCGGGGTGAGCGTGGGGGACGGGATCTTCTTCCGGGCCGCCAGGAGGTCGACCGAGAGGCCGGTCGCGAAGGTGAGGACCTCGAGTGCCGCGGTATCGAGACGCTTCTCCTCGCCAGGGAGC
>CALFNC010000170.1 GCA_937902605.1 uncultured Acidobacteriota bacterium
CAGCTCTACGATGGTTCTCCCTGACCCCCCGGCCGTTCCAAGATGCGAGGCCGAGATGGAACTGGGCACTGCTGTGTCCGTGGACAACCGCCTGTCTGTTCCTCTTCATCACCTTTCGATACTCGATTTCGGATTCTTCGTAAGCGGCCAGGGTCAGCAGTACGTCACCTATGTCCTCCTGGTCTCCCATGAGGTATTTCTTGACCGCCTTCTCAGGGTCCGTTTCCATCGGCCCAGTGCTTAACATGGAGAACCACCCGAGTCTGTCTTTAGCCTCCTCGTGGCCCCACTCGGCGGCCTTCCGTAACCAGAATGCCGCCTTCGATCGATCTCCATCTACCCCTTCCCCTATTTCATACGCCAAGGCGAGGTAGTACTGGGCTTCACCCTCTTCCTGCTCGGCGGCCTTCCGGAACCACTCGACGGCCTTTGTTCGGTCCTTTTCGATCAGCTTGCCACCCCAGTATGCGAGGCCGACTTCGAACTGCGCTCCGCTGTGACCCTGCTCGGCGGCCTTCCGGAACCACTCAAGAGCTTTCACCGGGTCATATCGGGAGGAACCCTCGCTGTTGTACAAATACCCGAGCCTAACTTGAGCCTTGCGGTCGTTCAGTTGGGTAGCACGACATGTTAAGCGAGCTTCATTTATGGACCAATGCAGATCGACAGGGCGGTCTGTGTATGCGGGAGAGGCGAGGTATCCCTCTGCCTCTTCGTTACCCTGGTCCGCCGCCTTCGTCCACCACTCCTCGGCTTTCTGCTTGTCTACCGAAACGCCTGAGCCACCAAAGCAGTACGCATGCCCGACTTTGAACTGCGCTCCGCTGTGACCCTGCTCGGCAGCTTTGCAGTACCACTCAAAGGCTCTCCTCTCGTCTGCCCTTACGCCCCTCCCGATCGCGTACAGAAGCCCGAGGTAGTCCTGTGCATCGGCATGACCTTGGTCGGCGGCCTTCCGAAGCCATCGGACCGCCTTGGCGTCACTTTTCTTGACGCCGTTTCCCCTTGCGTAGGCGGCCCCGAGTCTGTACTGAGCCGGGCTGTGACCCTTTTCGGCAGCACGTCGCCACCACTCGAAAGCTCTGCGGGCATCTTTCCTGACGCCTTCCCCGATCTCGTACGAGAGCCCCAGTTTGAACTGAGCGTCCAGATCGCCCTGTCTGGCAGCCCTGAGAAGTGTTTCCCGCTCGCTATCCATGGTTTTCGTGAGCCTTTCCGTCGGTGACCATTCCATCCCTCCCTCGGCTTCTACGAAACCGGCTAGATCAATGGGAACGGGCTTGAGATCCGCCATAGTGCCTCACCTATTCTCTCCCCGGATGGCACCGCTCAGACAAGGCACGCGGTAGACATCTTCTCACTTGCCGTCCTGGGCTCTCCGGCTGGTTGACGGATTGACCCATCTGCCATAGCTTGAACCCAGTTCTTTGAGACATCCGCCGCCCCACCTCGGGCGGCGGGCATGAAGAAGACGGCGAGGAGATCGGCTCCTATGACCCGTCGCCAACCGTGTCCAACGGTGGAAAAGCCGCCCGGATCGTCCGGAACCATGCGCGATCGAGGTGACCCTCTCGACGAAAGGACGCCCCATGAACACCACGAATCCCCCTGTCCCCCCTGATAGCTCCGTCTCGCCCGGCTTCCCACGGGTAGGTGAGATGTTCCGGTCCTGCCGGTCGGAGCGCCGCCTTCGGATCGTCGAGGTAGCCCGGCTGGCCGGTCTCCGGGACACCCCGAAGGTCCTCCGGAACATCGACGCGATGGAACGGGAAGGGCAGGGTTTCCTCGACCTGATCGAGACCCTCTGCGCCTTCTACGGCATCGACCTTGGTGCGGTGCGGGAAGCATGGCAGCTCGACGAGGCGGACCGTAAGCGCTTCCGGTGGGAGGCCGCCGGGGCACGCCCATACCTTGTCGTGAAGATCATCCCCGCCGTCTACATGCGGAAGGACGTGCCGGAAGGACTGGACCGGGAGAGCGCCATAAAGTTGGCTCAGGCCACCCTCAAGGAAAGGGGGCACGTGATGGCCGGAACACTCGTCCTCGGGGCCAGCGAAGCCATCTGGTTCAGGGAGAACGGCACGTTCTTCACCTCGTCGAACGGAATGGCCCCCTACTCGTCGGTTCGCGGAAGAAGGTTCACTTTCGCGGCGACGACGCCGGGACCGGGGCAGGGTTGACGGCCAGCAGCGATGTCGGCCTCCCGATGAGACGACGGACGGGTGTCAGTTCGGTTTCTTCGGCGGGGGCGTCCTTCGCCCTTTCAGCCGCTTCCTTTTTCGGGCTCTCGTAAGCCGATGACAGGATCTTGCCGTTCCCGGCGTCGATCATCACTTCCTGCACGCCGGGCTTGTCCGGGAGCTTTAGGTCGAACGACCAGACGAGGCAGGGCGGTCGTCCAGTCCGTCCTGATCCGCCGCTGAGCTTCCTCCAGCGTCATCTGACCCGAGCATACGGCCCGGTGAAGGGCGTTCTCGATCCGGTCCTTGGCGTGAGCACCGTCGGGACCGTCCCACGGCTCCGGCCAGAGGTTGCGGGGGTCCGTCGGATGCCCCCGACCACTAGGGGGATGAGGTGGTCCTCCTCGACGGCCGAAGTGGGGAGGTCCTGGATGCCGTACTCCGCCATCTGCCGGAACTTCAGGGCGTTCGTGTAGGACACGGGGGGCCGGATCGTCCTCGTCCAACCCGCCACGCAGATGGTCTGGAAGATGTTCTCCTGGATCACCGCGGGGTTCGTGACGCCCGGGGTGCAGGAGGGATCGGGGAGGGGACCGTGAGCCTGGCAGGACCTCACGGCCGGGGTCCCCGGGATGTTCGCCTGGGTAGGAGCAACCGGGTCGGGGGTACTGGAGCACCCGGCGACCAGTAAGGCGGCGACCAGTGGCAAGGATCGGTGGATCGCTCTCACTTCAGATACCAGCGAGCAGCTTAGGGCAGACTGCCGGGGGATGAGCCAGGCTAGAGGGGAAGTGATCAGAGCCTCTGCCCGGGAGGGGTTCCGGATCGCCGGGCGTGGGGTCCTTGTGATGTTCGACGATGAGGACCTGGAGAGGTACTCGACGGTCGAGGATCTCCGGGAGGTCCTCGCCAAGGCCCCGGAGCTGGAGGGCCTGGTCCAAGTCGCCGAGGAGGCCGTGGCGGCCTACGACCCGGAGCGGGAGGCCGTGGTCCTGGAGAGCCGGTACGAGGCCGTGAGCGTAATCCTCGTCCGCGAGACCGAGGTCGTCACGCTCGGGACGCTCGCGTTCGTCGAGCCGAGCTGAGGGGGGCGGCCGATCATCATTCGATTGCAGGCGCGCAGAGCGCACGCGCGCAGACGTCATGGACGACGGGGAACTGTCGCCTAAGATATCGGGATGGGCCGAGGCTCCTGGACGCGGCAGTCGCTGAACTCGCTCGTGGTTCTCGCGTTGTGCGCCGTCACCGCTTGCCACCGCAGCCCGACGGAGCCGAGCGAGTTGATGCTGGCAGACGGCCGGTGGACGGGAGGCAACGCGTGCCTCTCCGTGACCGGCGCTGGCTGCGACCTGGTGGTCGGGTGTGGACATGGGCGGTTCCCGAAGCCGGCCATTCGCGGGGATGGGACCTTCGACGTGGAGGGAACGTATCGGATCGAGGCCGGTCCGGTGTCGCAAGACCCGGCGCCTCCCGCGCACTTCTCGGGGTCGGTCCTCGGCACGGGGGTGACGTTGAAGGTGATCCCCAGCGACCCGCTCCCTCCCGCGACCTACTCGATGGGGCCGGCCGCCCCCGGGTCGTGCGCGGTGGCGTGCGTCTAGGGAAGCAGCAGCCTGGTCGATCCCGGCGGCGCTCCGGCGGGCCAATGCGGGG
>CALFNC010000171.1 GCA_937902605.1 uncultured Acidobacteriota bacterium
TTGCGACCCGCTGTTGTTGACCTCCGGAAAGTTGCGACGGGAAATGGTCTGTCCGGTCAGCCAGTCCAACCAGGCGGAGTGACTCAATCGCGCGCGCCCGCCTTTCCTGCTTATCCAGGCGCGCATAGAGCGTGGGGAGTTCTGTATTCTCAAGCGCTGTGGTGCGGGGGAGAAGATTGAAACCCTGAAAGACGAACCCGATCTTGCGGTTCCGAATGCCGGCCAATTGTGTTTTGTCGAGCTCGGCCACGTCCGTCCCTTCGAGCAGGTAACGACCAGAACTCGGCTTATCGAGGCAGCCCAGGATGTTCATGAAGGTCGACTTGCCGCTGCCGCTCGCCCCCATGATCGCGACGAAGTCCCCGGCGCCGATCGAGACGCTGACCCCGCGCAGCGCGTGGACCTGCGTCTCCCCCAGGTCGTAGGTCTTGGAGACGTCCTGGGCAAGGATGACCGCTTTCCGGTCCGCCTCCGTGGCTGTCTCCATCAACGGCGGCCCCCCGGAGTCTGGCCTCCGGGCGGCGCGGCCTTCGACTGCGTCGAGCTGGTGACCACCTCGTCGCCGGGCGCGAGCGAGCCCATGACCACCTTCGTGACCTCGGTGAAGGTGTGGTCGGTGATCCCGAGAGCGACCTTTACCGGCTGGAGCGACTGGCCCGCTCCGAGCTTCCAGATGACCGTCCCCTCGGAGCCTCCCTCGCCGATCCCGGCCTTCACGTAAAGCTCCTTGACTTTCTCCAACGAGAACGGCGGCTTGTACCGGATCGCTGCGTTCGGGAGCTTCACGACGTTCCCGACGCTGGCGACCGGGATCGTGACGTAGGCGGTCATCCCTGGGAAGAGCTTCAGGTCGGGGTTGTCGAAGTCGATGATGGTGTCGTACGTGACGACGTTCTGGATTCGGGTCGGGTTCATCCGCACCTGCGTCACGGAGCCGCGGAAGCGCTCCTTCGGGAAGGCGTCGACCTTGAACATCACCTCCTGGCCCAGCTTGATGCGGCCGACGTCCGACTCGTCGACCTTGGTGTAAACCTGCATCTTCTTCAGGTCCTGGGCGATCGTGAAGATGGTGGGGGCCTGGAGCGAGGCGGCAACGGTCTGGCCAACGTCGACGTTGCGCGCCACGACGGTCCCGTCGATCGGGGAACGGATCACCGTGTAGTCGAGGTTCGTCCGCGCGACGGAGACCGCCGCCTCCTTCTGGCGGACCTGGGCGGCTGCCTGCGCGACGTTTGCCAAGGCCCCCTCCACCGAGGCCCGCGCCGTGTCGAAGTTGGCCTTGGCGAGGTCGACCGCCTGCTGCGACTCGATCTTCTGCTCGGCCAGCTGCGTCACTCGCTCGAACTCCGCCTTCGTCTGGGCGAGCGTCGCCCGGGCCTTCTGGACATTCGCTTCGGAGACGAGGACGTTCGCCCGCGCGTTGGCCAGGTCGGCCGTCGTCTGCAGGAGCGCTCCCTCGAGGAGCTGAGGGGCGATGACGGCGATGACGTCCCCTTTCTTGACGCGGGAGTTGAAGTCGGCCCGGAGCTCCGCGATCGTCCCCGAGACCTGCGACCCGACCTGGACGGTGATCACGGCGCTGACGGTGCCGGTCGCGTCCACGACGTCGCGGATCTCGCCCTGCAGCACCTTCGCGGTGAAGTGATGCATCGGGTCACCGGTCCGGAATGCTGCGAACCCGAGGAGGACCGCGACGGCCGCACCTGCCGTGACCGCCACGACGAGCCAGGTCGTCCGGCGGGTCATCAGGGCGCTAATGGGCGGGAGGGAGAGGGCCGGTTTCGACTCATTCATAGCGGAGGGCCTCGATTGGATCGAGCCGCGACGCCTTCCGGGCCGGATAGAACCCGAAGAAGACGCCCACGGCAACGGAGAAGACGACAGCCAGGAGGATCGCCTCGGGGGCGAGCTGCATCGGCCACTGGAGCAGCCGCCCTACGAAGACCGACGCAACGACGCCGACAAGAACGCCGGCGGCTCCGCCCACGAGACTCAGGATGACCGACTCGCCCAGGAACTGGAGCTGGATGGCCTCCTCGGTGGCGCCTACCGCCACCCGGACGCCGATCTCCCGGGTCCGCTCCGTCACCGAGACGAGCATCACGTTCATGATCCCGATGCCCCCGACGAGGAGCGAGATCGAAGCGATAGCGATCAGGAGGACGGTCAGCGTCCGGCTCGCCTCGAGCTGCGCCTGGATCACATCCTCGGGGTTCCGGACGTTGAAGTCGTCCGGCTCCTCGGCACGGAGGCGGTGCCTCTCGCGTAGCAGGGCGCCGACCTGCTTTCCCGCCAGCTTCACGGCGTCCTGCGAGATGGCCGAGCAGAGGACGTCGTCCAGCCAGGTGACCCCCTTGAGCTTCTTCTGCGCGGTCGTGTACGGGAGGATGATCGTGTCGTCCTGATCCTGGCCCGAGATCGAGACCCCCTTCGGCTGGAGGGTCGCCACCACCTTGCACGGGAGGTCCGCCATCCGGATCACCTTCCCGATCGGGTCCTCGACGCCGAACAGCTGGTCCCGCACAGTCCGGCCGATGACGCAGACTCCCGCCGCCCGCTCCACGTCGTCCTGCGTGAAGGAGGCCCCCTGGTCGACGAACCACCGCTTGATCTCGAAGTACTCGGGCGCGACCCCCCGGTAGGTCGTGAACCAGTTCTGGTTGGCGTAGACGATCTGCGTCGAGGCGTCGACGTTCGGCGAGACGCTCTTGATGAGAGGAATCTGCGCCTTGATGGCGACCGTGTCGGCGAACGTCAGCGTCTTCGTCCCGCGCACGCCGGTCCTCACGCCGTTCACCGCGCGCCCCCCGGACTCGATCCAGACGAGGTTGTCGCCCAGGTTGCTGAGGTGCTGCTCGACCCGGGCCTGCCCCGCCTTACCGATCGCGACGACGCAGATCACCGCGGCAATCCCGATCGTGATCCCGAGGACCGTCAGCGAGCTGCGGAGCTTGTTTCGAAGGAGGGCACGGAGGGCGGCGGTGACGAGGGCGAGGCGATTCATAGGGCCGACCTTTGAGCATAGGCCCGCAAGGGATCTCCCGGCAACCCTGGAGAAGGAGACTCGGATCTCCCGGCATCCGGCCGGCCCGGCGGCCCGTACCATTCCATACAGGAGGATCAGATGGTCCGACCCGATCCCCACCCGCCCGAAGTCTTCGAGACCCTACGCCGTCGCGGTCCCGGAACGCGCATCGCGGTCGTCGGCGCCAGCAACGACCCGGCCAAGTACGGGAACATCATCGTCAGGAACCTCGCCGGCAAGGGGTACACGGTCCTCCCGGTAAACCCCAAGGAGAAGGAGATCGCGGGCCTTCCTGCCTACCCAAATCTCGCCTCGGTTCCCGGACCGGTCCACATCGTCGACATGGTGACCCCGCCGGCCGTCTCGAAGGGAGTCCTGGACGAGGCTGCGCGGCTCGGGCTCCCCGCGGTCTGGCTCCAGGACGGAAGCTACGACGATGCCGTCCTCGACGTGGCGGCGAAAGCCTCGTTCAAGACCGTCTACGAGGCCTGCATCATGGTGGCTTCCGGGCAGGCCTGAAGCGAGGCCGGGGCCTTCCGCCCCGGACGAGACGATGGCCGGTGTAGGTCACCGGGTTGCGGGGGAAGGGTGGATGATGGCGAGAGAGGACGCGCCGAGGAGCTGGAGTACGCCGGCTGCCAGAAAACCATAGGCCGGGTGTCCCGGAAAGAGGGACCACAGCAGCCCGACGGCGGCGCTGGACGCGAAGTCGCCGACGCCGTTCGTCGCGGCCAGGACACCCATGCCGGTTCCCTTCACCTCGGAAGGGAGGAGTTCGGCGGCGTAGGCCTTCTCCACGACCTCCTCGCAGGCGATGTAGATGCCCGAGCAGACGAAAAGAACGACCAGCGCCACCGGCGTTGCGGGAAGGAGGGCGAAGCCGAAGGTGGTCGCCGCCGCGAAGAGGTATCCGCCGGCGAGGACTCCCCGTCGTCCGACGGCGTCGGTGAGCGCCCCGATCGGGAAGGAGGCCATGGCGCTCACGGCGTTGTGGAGGACATAGAGAGCGATCGCGAGCGCCCCGGCCGGAAGCGAGAAGAGCGTCCCCGCAACGTGCTGCGTCGCATAAAGGATCAGAAGGGTTCGGGAGAAGTCCCCGCAGCCGAAGACGAAGATCGAGACAAGATACCGCTGGAAGGCCGGTCCGGTCCCGCGGACGTCCGCGAGGAACGAGCGTCGCGCGCGCGGACCACCCTCGTGAGGCTTCTCGACCACGATGAGCGCGATCGAGAGGAACGCGAGGAGCCCTGGGATGAGCGACCAGAGCATGATGTGCCGTGGCTCCTCGCCGCGGGCGATGAGCGCCATCGCGAGGAGCGGCCCCACGACCGCGCCGAGGGCGTCGCCGGCCCGCTCCATACCGAACGCCTTCCCGCGGGCGGCCGGCGCGGCAGCGTCGATCATGAGGACGTCGCGCGGAGCGCTTCTCGAGCCGCGCCCGATCCAGGCAGCGACGCGACACGCCAGCACCTGCGCCCAGGTCGTACTGAGGGAGATCGCCGCGATCCCGACCGCCGTGACGAGGTACCCGACCGAGGCGAGCGGCTTACGGCGTTTCACTCGGTCCGCGGCGGCGCCTCCCCAGAGTTTGGCCACCGTCGAGAGGCCGTCCGCGCTCCCCTCGATGAGGCCGAGGGCGGCGGGTCCGGCGCCGAGGCCGAGGAGAACGGCCGGCAGCACCGCGGTCGCCAGCTCGTGCGAGACGTCAGAGAAGAGGCTCGCGAGCCCAACGCCGACCGTCGAGCGGTTGAGCCAGCCGGCGCGCCCTCCCTGTCCGTCCGGACGGACCTCCGGCCGATTGCTCTCTGGTTCGTGAGTCCTCATCCTTCTCGAGTCTCCTCTCTTCACACCTTCGGCGCTTCGCGGGCCAAGGACGCCAAGGACTCCTCTGAGCCGTCGACATCGTGCCCGACGTACTTCACGACCGTCACATCCGAGATGGCGATGAGGCAGCCTCCGGTCACGACCGAGTCCAGGGCGGCGAGGAGCCTGTTGATCTTCTCCTCCTCGTCGATGATCGCGATCATGATCGGGTCGTCGCTCGAGAACGTGATTGCGTGGTGCTTGCGGATCCGCTTGTGCGCGCCGTACCCGAGAATCCCGCGGTAGACGGTCGCTCCCGCGATGTCGAGCTGGTTTGCCCGCTTCACGATCGTCTCGTAGAGCGGCTCGCCCTCCCACTTGTCGTTCTCGCCAATGTGGACTCTTAGCATCTTGGCTTTTCCGACGAGTCTCACGAGCTCCTCCTTCCCGCCTGGCGGCGCGGCCTCGGTCTGGGGCCCCTTGAACTTCACGATCTGCGTGTCCTGGATCTCCACCAGGCCGTGCTCGACGATGTCGTAGACGTCTGGCAGAACCCGATCGATGGCCTCCCCGGTGTCGACCACCTCGATCCGGATCGGGAGCGGGAGCGCCCCGTCCATCAGGTCGATCGTCTGGATGGTGCCCCGCCCCGTGAAGCCGGCGATGGCCCTCGAGACGGTGGCGCCGGCGAGACCCCGATGACGGAACAGCTCCAGGAGCGCGTTGTACACGCTGCGGCCATGCCATCGGTCGGCCTCGTTGACGGTGACGATCAGCTTCTTTGCAGGACCGGCCTTCAGCATGGGCACCCCCTTTGCGACAGACATCATCGCCGTTACCAGATCGGAAGAGCGTCGTGTAGGGAAAGAGTGTAGATCTCGGTGG
>CALFNC010000172.1 GCA_937902605.1 uncultured Acidobacteriota bacterium
GTGTGCTCTTCCGATCTACGACTCATCAGTAGGACATCCCGCCCAAGAGCCTCGGCGAGGGACCCTAGCTTTTCGACACTGTCATCGGGCCATACGAGGTTGCTCGCGCCTTCCAGACGGGGGATGACGAGCCCTCCCTTCTCCCTTAGCTCGCCCTGCCACTGTTTCAGGAGTCCGGCAGGAAGAAGAATGAGAGCCCGTCGCACGCCTCGACCCGCCATCAGGCGCTTCAGGATCAGGATGGCTTCGATGGTCTTTCCCATCCCGACTTCGTCGCAGAGGAGGCGACCGTCTGGCCATGCGTCGGCGGTCTCCTCCACGACCCGTCGCTGGTGAGGCCACGGATCGACCATTGCCGTCGCATCGCTCGTCGCGCCGCCGTCAAGAAAGAACGGGGCCTCGGTGACGTACTGCCAGACCATCGCTGCACGCTGACGAGATACCGCGTTAGACGGTTCGACGATGGGAGGCTCCTTCGGGGCGAGCCTGATGAGCTGGAGCCGGAGGGCCTCCGGAAGCGGAACGGTATGGACCGTGGAATGACGGTCGTTCCATAGAGCATCGAACTCGTTCCGGAATTCGTCAAAGCGTTCGGGGTCACCCCATGACGAGGAGATCTCTAGCTGTTCGTAGTTCCCCAGAAGGCCTTGAGCAGTTTCGTTTCCGCTTCCGGCGAAGACAATCGCCTCGCTGCTCGGGTCGGTAGCGATTCCGAATTTTGCGTGGACGATTCCTCCTCCATGCCGCATTACGCCCACGCGGACTTCTAGGAAACCTGCCTTCGCCAGCCACCCGAGCATCTGAAGCCGACGCTTCTCCAGTAGGTCTTTCGGAGCCTTGAACCTCTTCTTCAGAGCTGTTTCTAGGCCGGAGAAGTCCGCTGCCTCCGTCAGTGCTTTGATATCGTTTTCCTGAAGCTCCTCGTTGACGAGAAGGCGCACAGACGGACGCGGGGCGGAATCGCCGAGCGTCAGGAGGCGTTCGATTAGCTCCCCGAATCCCCTCGCAGCGGCGGCAAGTACCGAACTGGAGAAGTAGGCGCAGCAGCGGTCATAGCGAATCGCCTCCGCCAGAGCGGGAACGTACAGGTTCTCCAGTAATGCCTGGTCCGGACCCTTCAGGAAGCGCTTCCAGGTTCGGCCGCGCAGCCCTCCGTTCATTCCTCTTCGCCCTCTTCTGTCTCCTCGCCCTCATCCTCAACGGCCGAGAAGAGCACCCCCTGAGGGGGGAACTTGAGGTATACCGGAGGGAGATCTTCCCGGGATTGGAGGGGGTACCCCTCTCCAAGATCATGGTGGCCTGCGGGGTGGCCAAGTCCACGGCCTCGGCGATCAGGTCAGGGAAGAGGGTTCCAGCGGAGAGGCATTGGGAGGGGCTC